>JAIWFS010000195.1:0-2858 GCA_048631505.1 archaeon
CATGGATCGAAAGCAGGGACACGGCTTCTATGTTGATATCCAGCATGTCGGCCTCGTTACGAAGCAGGACTGCAAGGGAGTCCACATGCGGATGTCTTTTGATGGCACGCGCAAGGGCCCTGAGAAGAGGCCTGTTTGGGTCAAGATCAAGAATATCGATTATGTAACTCAGGAGTTGAGGACCATCTTTGCCCTGAAGTCCGGGTTTTAAGTCAGGAAGTTTTCTGTTCCACAGATCCTTACCACCCGGGAGTTTTAACAGATGATACCCGACAGTTCGTCCCTTCAGGACCTCCCAGAGACGCCATATAGAACGAAGTTCTTTTTGGGCAAGCGGATCAGGGGTGTCTGCCCGCTGAAAGGGTATCCCCTGTCTTGATAGGGCCTCGGCAACCGGGTTTCCCAACGCTTTGGCCCTGAAGAGTACCGCTACATCTGAAAGGCTTCTCAGGGTGTTACCGCCGGCTGTGCCGCTGTCAAGTGAAACAAAGCTGAGCCCACCCACTATCTGTTCAATGGTCCTTGCCACCCACTTTGCCTCGGCTGAGGGATCTCCAAAGGGTTTAATCCTGATTTTCGGCGTCTTGTGCTTGACGGATTTCAGACGCACAGCCGATCTGTCTTTGATGAGACTTGTTGCAGCGTCGAGAAATACCTGGGGACACCTGTAGACAGTGTCCAGAACCACAGTTTTAACATTCTCGAAATCCGTATTGAAACAATGTATGAACTCAGGACTTGCGCCCCTGAATCCATAAATGGCCTGGTTTGGGTCACCGATTACTGTGATGTTTCCGTCTTTCCTTGCCATTGACTTTATCAGGGTATACTGGGCAGGACTTATGTCCTGGAATTCATCTACCAGGACAAAGGGGAAATCCCTAAGGAATTTTGCCTTGATTTCAGTATGTTCGAGGAGCCGCAGGGCCTCCAGGAGAAGGTCGTCATAGTCCCAGAGACCGTATTTTTCAAGGAGTCCATGATATGCCTGAATCAGGGCCTCCAGATCTTCGTCTCCATTTATCCTTGGGGGGAAGTGCTGCTTGGCCTTTGAGATACGTTCATAAAGTCCTTGAGGTTTTGTGTTTGATAATCCCAATTTCTTTGCTGCCTCTTGGCAAAGATCCCTGGCATCTTTCTCGTCTATGGGAAGCCGTGCGTCTTCACCCAGGGTCTGTTTTAAAAATCCAAGTGCCCAGCCATGAAATGTGCTTATTTTTGGGATTTTTTGCCCATTATGAACGCACTCCGTGGAGAGTTCGCTGTCCAGGAGCCGGGATACGCGCTCAGAGATCTCCTTTGCTGCCTGGTTGGTAAAGGTCATGGCAAGTATCTGGTCAGGTTTGGCAGCACCTGTTTCTATAAGGTGTCCGATTCGGTAGCTGAGGACCCTGGTCTTACCTGTGCCGGGTCCTGCAACAACAAGAAGCGGGCCGACTCTGTGTGTTACGGCCTTAAACTGAGTTGGATTTAGATTTGAAGACCAGTCAATCATTATAGTTAATCACTTTTTAGCCACGTGAAGCTCCTTAAAGAGGTGGCGTTTGATCTTTCTGGTAGAGGTCTTAGGGAATTCTTCATCTGTTAAAGTGAAGGACTTGACTCTTTTGAAAGCAGCCAGTGTCTGGTTTGCTGTTTTGACCTCTTTGGCTATGAGCTTGTGTATGTCCTGATCGCTCAGGTGTTTTTTTGGAGAGTGTTTGCCAATGGCCTCGTAGTCGGGAACTATCACTGCGCGGATTTCTTCTCCACTCTCTTTTTTGTAACCATAGACTATTGATTCCAGGATAAAGGGCCTCAGGTTGATCTCGGCCTCTATCTCCTCAGGGTAGATGTTTTTTCCGGCAGGAGTGACAATGAGGTTTTTGGCCCTTCCGCAGATGTACAGATAGCCTTTTTTATCCTGATAACCCAGGTCCCCGGTCTTCAGCCAGCCGTCTGAGTCCAGCACCTCACGCGTGGCCTCAGGGGCTTTATAATATCCTTTCATAATCATTGGGCCTTTAAATGCAAGTTCCCCAACGCCGGTCTCGTCCGGTTCGAGTATCCTGACTTCTACACCGGAAAGAGGTTTGCCTATGCTTTCATCCACGGGTTCATCCACAGGGTTGAAGGTAAGTACCGGACTTGCCTCGGTAAGCCCATAGCCCTGGAGCATCTTGATTCCCAGCCACCTGAATTCCCTGGGGATTTGTGGCATAAGCGGGGCGCCCCCAACCACCAGAAAACGAAGGGAACCGAGCCCGGCCTGTTCCCTGAGGCTTCTGAATAAGTGTATGCCCAGGTTCTTTATGCCCAGCTTTTCACCTGTCTTGACTGCATTCATAAGTATGTGAAATATCATTTGTTGTGCAGAAGGTGCACGGCTGATGGCACTATGGATTCCATCCAGCATTTTCCGGAATAGCAAAGGGACACCGAACATCACAGTGGCCCTGCTTGCCTTCAAGTCCTCCAGTATGCTGCGGGACTTGAGACTCCGGGCAAAGGTGATTGTGGAGCCGCTGTATATGGGCAGGAGAAAGCCGGCCGTACACTCGAACATGTGGTGCATCGGCAGGACCGAGAGGAAGTGATCCTGCTTAAACTTTATTGCCTGATAGCAGGCAGTTATGTCTGAAACTATGTTGCCGTGGGTCAACATGACGCCCTTGGGGCTGCCGGTAGTACCTGATGTGTAGATTATGGCGGCTACGTCCTCGGGAATTCTGTGTGGTAAAGGATCTTGTGCTTGTTGTCCTTTCCTGACAAGTTCTTCAAAGGGCATCGCATCCCCTGGGATGCCTTTGGTATCCAGGGTCAGGGCTGTCATCTGTTTTGGTTTTGGAAAGCCCTTGGTGGTGTCGAGTACGCAGTCC
>JAIWFS010000196.1:0-2856 GCA_048631505.1 archaeon
GATTTGAGCAATAGTCTTGCAGCATTTGGCCATTCCAAGGAAAAGCGTACAGATTGCCCATTTTTTTGCCATAAAAAAACGGACTGCATTATACAGTCCGTTTAATTTGACCTTATGTTACACTTTGTCAATTTATTCTGAAAATATGCTCTCTGTCCTTTGTGAACTTAGCGCCCTTCGGGCGGACTTAGAAAATTTTGGACACAGATTTCACGGATTACACAGATTTTTATTTCACAAATGCGGCGGCATTTATGAAATGGAAGTATTGTTTGAACAATATAGACCTAATTCATAGCCATCCGTGTAATCCGTGTAATCCGTGTCCAAAAATGGAAATTCCTATACTATCAAGTTGCTGATATTCTTTTCGTGTTTTCGGTATTTCGTGCTTTCGTGATAATTCTTTTCTTTTTCGTGTGTTGCACAATCTAACGGGTAACCGCACAGGTCGAAAAATTGCGGAAGTAAAAAACGGTTACGATTACATTATAGAAATGCGTCCTGTTTTAAAAGAGCTTGAAATCCTGTCTTCTTCCAGGGAAGCCTATGTGGCTGGTGGGCCCGTAAGGGACTGGCTCCTGGGCAGGAAGGTACTGGATCTTGATCTTGTAGTGCCGGATGGTGCTGTCGCCCTTGCCCGGCGTTTTGCCCAAAGTACAACAGGACACTTTGTCATGCTGGATGAGAAGGAAGGGGTGGCAAGGGTTGTCTGTAAAGATTTTATTCTGGATTTCAGCCAGTACAGAGATATGGCCAATAACATCGAGGAGGACCTGTATCAGCGGGACTTCACAATAAATGCCATGGCAGTATCACTGTCTTCAGCCCTTCCTTTACTCGATAAAGTTCCGGCCTTATCCAATCACCAAATCACCAAATCACCAAATCACCAAATCCTAGACCCTACAGGAGGTCTTGCAGACCTTGATAATCGAATAATAAGGGCAATTTCTCAGAAAAACCTTGAATCTGATCCTCTAAGGCTTCTTAGGGCCTACCGCTTCAGGTCCCAACTGGATTTTGAGATAGAGCAGCGAACAAGGGATTACATCAGGGACCTGTCAGGTTCTATAGACTCAGTTGCGTCAGAGCGTATTAGTCACGAACTAAGGCTGATCATGGAGTCAGAGAGGGCCGGCAGGACACTCCATGAGATGGTTCAGGTCAGGTTGCTGCAGGCGCTTATACCTGAGATCAACCCTATGGAAGGTATGCCTCAGCCGGGTTATCACCATCTGGATGTCCTGGGTCACAGTCTTGCGGCAGTTGAGGCCATGGAGGATCTTATTGCCGATCCCTGCAATAAATTCTTTTACTGTGAGCCCATGGAGCACTGGATTGCTGAAAATAGTGCTGGAATTTCTGATCTTAAGTGGGCGGCTTTTCTTCATGACATTGGCAAGCCGGCCTGCAAGGGGGAAAAACAGGGACGCCCTACCTTTTACCGCCACGATCATATTGGATCAGACATGGTTCTGGCAATAGGAAAGCGTCTTCGTTGGCCCAAACAGGAAACTATATTTGTAGCCAAGATGGTAAGGCTTCACATGCGCCCATTTCACCTCCTGAAGGATCTTAGACAAGGAGGACCCACTAAACGGGCCATGAGGCGACTCCTTACGGAAACCGGCGCTGATTACCCGGCCCTCTTTCTTCTTGCCATGGCTGACAGCATGTCCGGCTGTGGGCCGCTTAAACCATTAGAGCTTGATGCAGATCTGGCCAGGCTGTGGAAAAATGTACATATTTTTTATCAGGATTGGCTAAAGCCGGTAAAGATGCGGCCTCGGCTCCTTACAGGCCATGATCTTCAAAGGATCTTTGAGCTATCTCCCGGGCCATTGATAGGTAAATCTCTTGATGCCCTGGAAGAGGCCCAGGTAGAAGGGGCAGTCAGTACCAGGGACGAGGCCGTGAGTTGGCTGAAAGCCTGGTTTGATTCTGATGAGGGTGCCGGGGTTGATGTATCTCAGTCTTAATCAGTACCTGCGCTCGGTCTTTGGGGAAAGGGTACAAAAAATTTCCCTGGACGCGGGTTTCACATGCCCCAACAGGGATGGAACCAAAGGCAGGGGCGGCTGCATATACTGCGATGCCAAAGGCTCAGGGACCGGCGCTTACGGCTCAGGTAAGGACATAGCTGAGCAGATGAAGGCGGGAATCAACTGGGCCGGCAGACGCTACGGTGCCAGGAAGTTTATTGCCTACTTTCAGTCTTTCTCCAACACATATGCTTCGGTTGGCAGGCTTGAGTCCGTTTACACACAGGCCCTTGTGGGGCCGGAGGTGGTGGGGCTCTCTATCGGCACCCGCCCGGATTGCGTGGATAAAGAGCGTCTGGAGCTGATTTCACGTCTTGGTGAAGGGCGCATGGTCTGGATGGAATATGGACTTCAGAGTGCCTCTGATACCACACTTGCCAGGATCAACAGGAAACATACAGTGTCTGATTTCGTCCAGGCCGTTGAAGTTTCAAAAAAATACGGCCTGATGACATGTGCGCATGTCATCTTTGGACTGCCCGGGGAAGGCCGCAGCGAGATGGAAGACACTATCAGGCTTCTGGCAAATCTCCAGGTGGAGGGGATCAAGTTCCATCATCTGTACATTGTGAAAAATACTGAGCTTAACAGGCTCTACAGGGCTGGTAACTATAAACCCATTGCACAGGAAGATTATGTGGAAATGGTTGCGTGGGCCCTTGCGACCCTTCCCAAAGGCACTGTGATCCAGAGGCTCACAGGAGATCCTCCCAGGAATGAGTTGGTGGCCCCTGACTGGTCATTAGATAAAAGACAGACTATCGCTATGATCCAGGACAGGATAAAAAATGTGTAACTATTCAGGTGGATA
>JAIWFS010000197.1:0-2844 GCA_048631505.1 archaeon
TTCAACCTTCTACCTATCTTTATTCCCCTGACATTGGCCTGGATCATGACATCTCCTTTGTGACTACATAATATAGTTACGGCTCAACAGCTGGTTCGGGCTTCCAGGGCTTTTTGCAATGTCATTTGATCTGCGTACTTTAGATCCATACCCATAGGTATGCCGCAGGCAATCCGCGCAACTTGTACGCCGCACTTTTTCAGGCTTTCAGCCAGAAATGCTGACGTGGCCTCTCCGGCAACAGTGCTGCTCGTTGCAAGTATTACCTCTTTTATATCTTCTTTTTGTATACGTTCGAGGAGTTGCCCAATTTTAAGCTGATCCGGTCCGATCCCTTCCATTGGTGCAAGGACCCCGTGCAGCACATGGTAGCGCCCCCTGAAGGCCCCTGCCTTTTCCAGGGCCAGCAAGTCTCCGGGATCTTCCACTACACAGACCACAGAGGTATCCCTTTTGGGGTCGGCACAAACAGGGCATGGATCCTGCTCGGAAAAAGTAAAACAAACAGAGCATAATCCTATCTTGTCGTGAAGTTCTGCAATGGACCTGACCAGTTCCTGGGCTTGGGCCTTTGGCCACCTCAGTATCTGAAGGGCAAAGCGTGTGGCAGTCTTTTCACCGACTCCTGGAAGCCTTTCCAGGTTCTTAATAAGCCTGCTAAGGGCAGGTGGAAAAGCAGAGGACATTTACATCCCCGGCAACTTGAGGCCGCCTGTCAGCTTTGCCATTTCTCCTTCTACCATCTCTTTGGAGCGGGTCAGTGCCTCATTTACCGCTGCCACTACAAGATCCTGCAACATTTCTACATCTTCAGGGTCCACAACTTCTTTTTCAATGGTTATTGATACTATTTCCGGCTTTCCGTTAGCAACGGCCTTAACCATCCCGCCTCCTACAGAGGCCTCTATCTCCTTTGTGGCCAGCTCACTCTGGAGTTGTCCCATCTTGGCCTGGAGGCGTTGAGCCTGCCTCATCATTTCCTTCATGTTTGGCTGCATTATATAACTCCTTTCACTTCTGTCCTCTATTGGAAAAGACTCTCACGTCGGAAATCCGCGCATGAAAGACTTTGACGGCCTCCTGGACCAGGGAGGATTGAATCAGTTCATCCCGTAAACTAAAAGTTTTCCCAGCCCCTCCGGCGTCACCATTGTTTGCAACACAGGTCTCTTCTACTACGACATCGATTGCACGGCCGAAAAACTTTTTCGTCAGCTCTCTCAGTCGTTGCTGATGGTCCACTTCGCAGAGCATGTCATGCTGCATACCTGACCGGCACTTGAGTTGGACACGATCCCCGTTGCTTTCTGTCTCCTCGCAACAGGCCAGTAGCGACCCAAGAACGGGGTGATGTTCTTTAACAAAATCTACAAAATCAGTCCATATCTCCGGACTGCATTCTTTGGCCATCTGGGTAACAGAATCGCTTTCAGGGGCTGCGCTTTTTTCATCCTGAGGTTCTTCAGAAAAATTTTCCTTCCCGATTCGTCCTGAGGATAGAAGCTTATCTACTTTTCCCAGGAGGTCATCTATCCCCACAACCTCTTTCATACTACACAGCCGGATCACCAGCATTTCAAGAGAGAGCTTGGGAGTGGTGCTCCTGTATATTGCCTCCTGCCCCTTCATCAAGGCGTCCAGCACCTGGAAAAGGCTATGGGCAGTATACTTTGAAATGACGGAAGAAAACTCATCTACATCTTCCCTGCTCAAGTCCATCAAAGTCACTGCCCTCTCCGGACCAAGGTTTTTCAGCACCACAAGGTTCCTGAAAAAAAACACCAGGTCTGTAGTGAATTTCTGGATGTTTCCCCCAAAGCTGTAGACATCGTCAATAAGCCTGAGGGCCTTGGCTACATCACTTTCAAGGATAGCAACGGCAAGCTCCTTGAGCACCTGGGTCCCCACAACACCCAGAACCTCACAAACCTCTTTTAATGAAGTCGCACCATAAGCAGCCACCTGGTCGAGAAGGCTCAGGCTGTCCCTTACGCTGCCCTCGGCCTCTCTTGCCAACAAGAGCATTGCATCCTGCTGGAGGCCCATGCCCTCTGTCTGAACTATTTTGCCCAGGTGATCCGCCAACTCTGCAGTACTCAGTCTGCGGAATTCATAATGCTGACACCTCGAATGTATGGTGGCTGGGATCTTCTCTGGTTCAGTGGTTGCAAATATGAAGTACACATGAGAGGGGGGTTCCTCCAGGGTCTTTAAAAGGGCATTAAAGGCTTCCTTGGTCAGCATATGTACTTCGTCGATAATATAGATCCTGTGCCTGCAACGAGTTGGAAGAAACTGTATATTTTCCCTCAGTTGACGGATATCATCAATACCACGGTTAGAAGCCCCGTCTATCTCCTGCACGTCAATAGAAGATCCGGCAGTTATTTCCCTGCACACTCCACACTTATTACATGGATCAGGGGCCGGACCGGACTCACAATTCACGGCCTTTGCCAGTATCCTGGCCACAGAAGTCTTGCCGACCCCTCTTGGCCCGCTGAAGAGCAGAGCATGGGCAAGACAGTCGTTTTTTAGCGCATTTTGAAGGGTCTTGGTCACGTGTGATTGACCAATTACATCTCCAAATGTCTGGGGGCGCCATTTTCTGGCAAGAACTAGATAGGACATGAATTAAGCCTAAATTGAGCTATTAGCCTTTAGCGGTTAGCTATTAGTTTAATGATTACAGGATGTTTTGCTATTACAAACTTTCACCCGTTGGGTGTTATTTCTAATTAACGTAATGCCTTGATTTTTCAAAGCTAAACGCTAATGGCTAACAGCTAATCGCTCAACTTAGGTTAAGGTAAGTTGCTCTCTGGAAAAAAATGATAGCCAGGC
>JAIWFS010000198.1:0-2840 GCA_048631505.1 archaeon
CTGGACCAAGGTCTCTTCGCTGACTGATGGCATATTTACGGCATTTCTCACCTCTCCCTTTGTGAGGTAGTCTGAGATCTGCCTGGCAACAGCCACGGCAACGTTTTCCTGTGCCTCTATGGTTGAGGCGCCGAGGTGAGGCGTACAGATAAAGTTATGCAGGGAGAATAGCGGGTGTTCTTTGTCTGTAGGTTCTGTTTCGAATACATCCAGGGCCGCACCTGCCACCTTTCCTGACTTCATGGCCTCATATAAATCCTGTTCGTCGATGATCCCGCCACGGGCACAGTTGAGCACCATGACCCCATCCTTCATCTTATTGAAAAGCTCGGCATTGACGGACCTCTTTGTCTCTGCGGTCAAAGGGGCGTGTATGGATATGTAGTCAGCCCTTGCAAGGACATTGTCAAGGTCGGTCAACTCCACTCCAAGTTTTTTAGCCATTTCCGGACGTATGTGGGGGTCAAATGCCACAACTTGCATTTTGAGACCTTGGGCCAACTGTGAAACAATGCTTCCGATCCGGCCGATACCTATAATTCCAAGGGTCTTCCCTGCCACCTCTTGACCTGAAAAGCGCTTTTTCTCCCACTTGCCCGCCTTCATTGAGGCGGTTGCCTGGGGGATGTGGCGTGAGAGTGCCATTATCATGGCTATACTATGCTCTGCAGCGGAGTTGGTGTTTCCCCCCGGAGTATTCATTACGACAATGCCTCGCTTGTTGCAGGCAGCAATGTCTACATTATCAAGGCCTGTACCGGCCCTTCCCACAACCTTCAGCTTTTTGGCAGCATCCACTACTTCCTGGGTCACCCTGGTATTGCTACGAATCACCAGGCCATCAGCGTCTTGAATGACCTCCAGGAGTTCCTCGGGCGAGAGCCCGGGACGTTCTTCCACATCAAGCCCTGCGGTTTTAAAAATTTCAATTCCATCCCTTGCTATAGGGTCAGTTACTAAGACCTTCATGTATTATTCCTTGTCCTTTCTAAAAAATAAAATCCTCACATTTATTCTAACCGTTCACGGGTTCAGGGTTCACCGTTCAGGGTTATCTTTCTTTCGTCAGAACCCACAAATCAAAGGTTCAGTTTTTCGTTAAACTCTGAACCTTTGAACCCTGAACCTCTGAACGGTTACCATTTATTACTGTCTTGGAGGCAGAAAGTCAAAATCATTACTTGTTTTGAGCAAAGTACGCCTCGGCAGCAGCCACGCCCTTGCCCAATTCCAATGGATAACCGAGTTGATTAAGCGCTCTCTCCACTGCGGCCAATGCTACGATCATATCCCATTCATCCAGATGCCCCATATGGGAAATGCGGAAGATCTTACCCTTGGCTTGGGCCTGACCGCCGGCTATGGTGATTCCATACTCGTCTCTCAGGATTTTTACCACATTCTGGCCGTCAATTCCCTCCGGGGACTTGATGACTGTTATGGCCTCGGACGGGACCATGGAGAAAAACTCAAGCCCCATAGCGGTTACTCCTGCCTTGGTGCCTTCTGAAAGACGCCTGTGGTGGGCAAAAAGGGCCGGAAGCCCGGTTGCCCGTATACCACGAAGCACCTCTCCAAGACCGATTATAAGGGATACCGCAGGGGTAAAGGCAGTGGTCTGTTTCTCAATGGCCTTTTTCTCCTTTAAAAAATTGAAGTAGTATTTTGGTAGTTGCGCCTTTTCTACAAGCTTCCAAGCCTTCTCGCTGACACTCACAAATGCCAGGCCCGGTGGCAGGGACAAAGATTTCTGAGAGCCTGTTATCACCACATCCAGACCCCAGTCATCTGTCTTAAGCTCGTAAACCCCAAGGGCACTTATGGCATCCACCACCAGGACCGTGGCCGGTTTTTCCCTGACCAGTTCCCCCAGCTCTTCAACAGGGTGTTTGACGCCGGTGGAGGTTTCATGGGCCTGAACAAAAACGGCTTTGGCATCCGGATTGGCGTCCAGGGCCTTTTTTACTTCCTGTGGGTCAACGGCTTTTCCCCATGTGACGTCTATGTTTACGGCCTTTACTCCATAAGTATTGCACAGCTCATCCCAACGTTCACCAAACTTCCCTCCCCGTATCACCAAGGCCTTGTCTCCAGGAGAAAGCAGGTTGACAACAGATGCCTCCATGCCTCCAGTACCGGAAGACGCCAGGATCAAGCAGTCATTTTTCGTTTGATAGAGATATTTGAGATCCTCTCGGACCCTGGTAAGTATGGCTGAAAATTGAGGTGACCTGTGATGGATGATAGGCTCTGACATTTTTGCAAGAACCTCAGGTGCCACAGTTACAGGACCCGGGGCCATAAGATAGCGTTTGTTCATTTATTAACTCCTTTTTATTTGCTTGTTTTTTGTCACATGTCTTTTGCTATTTGACATCTGTCTTGTCAAGGGCATAGTGGCATTATTTTTTGAAACGCCTTCGCTCATAGTCTAATAAAAAATGCGTAGTTTTCCAACCGGGACAGATAACCCGTAAAGGCCACGTCATTCATTGAACTGAGCTACTGCTTGATCAGGTTTGACAATCAATGTCGGCCAAATTAAAGTGCCTAAAATATAGATAGAGCGGGCGATTAGCTCAGTTGGATAGAGCGTTGGCCTCCGGAGCCAAAGGCCGGGCGTTCGAGTCGCCCATCGCCCGCCATATTCTCCCCAATGATTTGCTGGTTTTTTGCACTTTTCGCTCAAGTACCAACTAGTTTTCAATTCTCCCTACCTCCCTTAAAGGCGGGAACCACGAATCACGAATTACAGATTTCCGACAGTAGGAGGCTACCATGTCAAATAACCTTTATGTCGTGGCCACTGAAGCAAGGAGCGGAAAATCAGCCATTATCCT
>JAIWFS010000199.1:0-2824 GCA_048631505.1 archaeon
GGAACTTCCCGGTATCCAATGGTTATCTTCAAGGCTGGGAGCCATGTAGGACGTATGGGTTTGCGGACCAGCTTCATACGCGCTTCCCTGGGGGTACGGCCTCCTTTTTTCCTGTTGCACTGGATACAGCAGGTCACAATGTTGGTCCATTCAGTCTTTCCCCCTCTGGATTTGGGTATGATGTGATCATAGTTAAGTTCTTCGGAAGGAAATTTAGTCCCGCAGTACTGGCACCGGTATTTATCCCTTGCGTAGATGTTCTGTCTTGAGAATTTTATCGGAGAATTTGGTCTTTTTACCATCCGAAGTAGCCGGACCACCGAAGGCAATTTAATGGCGAAGCTGACCGAGTGGATTTCCCGGCCATATTCCTCAAGAACCTCCACCTTACCGAGCAGGAATAAGGTGATTGCCCTTTTCCAGTTGATAACCTTTAATGGTTCATAGGTGATATTGAGGAGTAGAACTTGTTCCATGAAATATACGCCCTGCCAGCTCGGCTAAAAGTGCTTAAGTTCAGTAAAGTGTGATAGTTCCATCTGGATCAAATAATCTATTAATTTAAACTAAAAGAATCAAAATTACAAGAAGAAAATCAATCAGAGGCATATAATGTTGATATATCTAATCATCGGAGCTGTCTTCGCCTACCTTCTTCTGACCCTCTTTTTCACCTATATTGTCCACCAAATTCCTCGAGATCCGGTCAAAGACATCCCGGATTGGGGTCAGGTCATTGATATTCGCATTCCCACAGCAGGCGGCGGCTCATTGGAGGTTTGGCGGATTGAGCCTGAAGGTCGATCAAGAGGGGTTGTGTTGCTGGCCCACGGCTGGAGCAGAAACAGGGATCGTATGGTTTCAAGGGCCAGGATCTTTGCTGAGATGGGATTTACAACTGTTATGCACAGTGCCAGGGATCACGGGGGCTCCACCCGCCACCCCTTTATGAATGCATTCCGTTTTGCTGAGGACATAGAGGCTGTGTTAGAATGGATTGATGAACCGGTTCTTCTTTATGGCCATTCGGCCGGCGCTGCGGGCGCTATCATTGCAGCCAGCCTAAATCCTGATCGTATAAGGCTCCTGTTTCTCGAGGGGTGCTATGCTCGAACCAAGGAGGCCCTGCGAAGCCTGTATCGCGGCTACAACAGATTTTTCGGGATCTTCTTTGCGCCCATGGTAGTGTTGTGTATGGACATCTTTTACAGATTCAGAATGGATAGTGTGAGCCCTGCCCGGTTGGCACCTGATCTCGATATCCCGGTCCTTATCATCCACGGGGACGAAGATCAGAATTTTCCGCTTCACCACGCCTGGAGGGTCAGGGACAGCTTTCCTGGTGGCAGAGCCGAGCTCTTCGTGGCAAACGGAGCAGATCATAGCGGCTCCAGCCTCACCCCTGAATACCCAATCGCCATACGGTCATTCGTGGACCGTCATCTTCCCCAGTTTTAGAACTTAGGGGCTTCGCCCCAATTGGAATGTTGGAACATTGGAATAGTGGAATGGTGGGAAATATTGCATAGGGCAAAGTAAATCCAATATCTCTTACATTGTGCCCTGAGCCTTGCGCCTTAAGCCCTCCTTTATTCCATGTCTGAGACAAAATCACCAAGCCTCAATAAACACCTATAATTTTCCCGCCATGGCGGGATAGAACTTCCGAGACGTTTAGTTAGTGTTCATCTTCTAAAAGTGTCATCAGCTCTTTCCATGTGGAGATTCTTGGTACATTGTAATCCGCCTTCCCGGAGGATCTGGAGAGGACACCCGGTGCAGGTGGTATATTTCGGTCCCGAACATAAGTTGTCCACACGGGCTGTAACCCGGCACGCTGGGCACCGGTGATATCAGGCTCCGGATCATCGCCGACATAAAGAATTTCATCCTTTTCCACCCTTAGTTGTTCAATGAGTCGACGAAAGACCAAAGGATGAGGTTTTCGATAGCCCAGATCACCGGATATAAGCACTACATCAAATAGGGAGGCAAGACCCACCCCATCAATGATCTCCTTTGCAGCGGGTGCATGAGTAAAATTGGAAAGCAGCCCTAAGCGGTAGGGTCCCTTGAGTTTGCTGAGCATTTCGCTGGTTCCGGGGATTAAGTGGCAGTATGGAAGAAAGGCTGAGAAATAGGCATCAACCGCTATGGCGATCCGGGGGTCATCCGGCGGCACATTGTATCCCTGGCTCTGTAATGCGGCGCTGACCCAGAACCGGTTATGCGTCTCCCTGCCGTCTCGCTGGGTCTCCCTGATAAACCGCAAAGCGGCTTCCCGATGGGCCTGTTTGAATGGTTCGTGCTCAAGAGCGAGTCCGCTTTGCTGCAAACTGCGGGTCAAGCGGTTTTCTGCATCATCGAGAGCGTGTGGCTCCACGGTGATCAGGGTGTTGAAGAGATCGAACCCTACGGCCTTTATACGATTCATGAACCGTATCATTATACGAATAATACAATAAATGCAAGGCATAGAAAGACCTGTTGACTTTTTCTGTTGAATTCGGTTTACTTGCCTTCGTAGGCATGGGATGTGCGTTATGTCCCTCAGGGCACACTCCATTTGAAAGACGAGGGCAGTTTTGAGGTTAAGAGCCTCGCAATGGAGGAACATACATGGCAAGAGGTACAGTGAAATGGTTCAGTGACCGGAAAGGTTACGGTTTTATCACTCCCGAGGACGGTGGGGAAGACCTGTTCGTCCATCACTCAAACATTGAAATGGAAGGCTTCCGTGCCCTTCGGGAAGGTCAGACGGTAGAGTATGAAGCATCGGAGGGCAAAAAAGGCCCGGAGGCGGCCAAGGTGCGTCCAGTTTGAC
>JAIWFS010000200.1:0-2814 GCA_048631505.1 archaeon
ATCTTGGCGATTTAAACCCCTGGTGATGACATGATTAATCGCACCGGGCATATTGAGTCGTCTGTGTCGAGGCATGCCACCATGATAGCAATTCGCCAAATCAACGTCAATTAAATTATTAAACTAACTCCCCCACGTCCATAGACAATGCTGAATTGTGAATGCTAAATGCTGAATTGTGGAAGAAGATTTAAAAGACATATACCTTAATTCAAAATTCAACATTCAGCATTCAACATTTATTGTGCGCCGCAGATTGGGTTTTTTCAGCGGAATCATTCTTAGAAAAAATAGCGGACTCGCAATTCCAGCTTGTTGCTGTTCATTTTCTCGCCATATTCGGTGAATTTTCCGCCATTAAGATACGAAAAACGCAACCGTAACTCCCAGTTCGTAAATCCTGTATAGACCATCTCCGGGTTTATGGAGTAACTCTTGTCATCAAGGTTGATAATTGTGAAAAGGCCGGGTGAAAAGTACAGAATATCAAAGGGTTCCTTCTGGGTAAATCTTGCATAGAGATAATTGCGACCCGGTTGCGGCTTGCCATAACCTCGCAGACTCATGTCTCTTGCCCTTTCAAGAAGTACATCACTGCCTGAGGCAAGAAACTGGTTTTCACCGTCTGAAATAAGTTGAAAAAAACGTTCCATCTCTTCTTCAGTGTACCCGGCATCATTGTGGTAATATTCAATAATGCCGGTTATATCATTTTCCCATAAATAGCGGAGACCAAGGAGATAGGAGAGCGCCGCAGTTTCCTGGACCAGGGCGGAGCCATCATCCTGAAGGACTACTCTCCTCTGGCCGGGAACATAGCCAAGCTCCCCATGAATTTCAAAATTCGGCGCCAGGTTTCTGGAAAAATCCAGGCCATAACGGGTGGAACGGCTGTCACCTGTGTACAAGATCAGGTCGATGTCCGTATCCCGATACAGGAGATAAAGCTTGGCTGCCAGGTTCACATTGTTTATCTCACCAAAATCTTCATTGACTCCCTGCCACACCGGAAGAATCACTGTGGTAAGAGCAGCAGTCTGCAATGGTCCTGAAAAGCTCTTTATAAGATCAACTTCGGCTGTTATGTAGCCCTCCAGCGCCTCTTCCGGATCATTGGGGTCTTTGGGGCGGTTGATAAAGCCGACCGGATTCCACGCATATCCCTTGCCCCACCTGTATGACTTTTTGCCCACACCAGCAGTAAGAACAGGCGCCGGTTTGATGCTGACATAGGCCTCATAGACATCTGCCATGTCAGCCCAGCCAAGATCATCCTGCTGAGCAGAAGCCTTAAGGAGCCAATTGAAACTAATTATCTCTTTGGTGTAGTAACCGTCAATCTGCAGACTGCCGGAGAAACGATCAAGTGTCGACCGGGGCTGGTCTGAGAGGTTCAACCGGGCAAAAGCAGAACCCTGGTTAATATCCATGTGCTCCCACTTTAGCTCTGCATAGCCTCCCATTTCCAGGGCCTTTTTTTCAAACTCCTCCAGTTCAAAACTGAATTCGTCATCTGCGTACAGAAGAGCAGGAGAGAAAAGGAGCAAACTAAGCAGAAAGCCGGCAAGATAGGAGCCGGTGCTATCGCAATTCATCAACCTTGGACAGGTAATTGAGGGTAAACACTTCGTCCGGCAGTTCTTTCTTCTTGACTTTGGCAAAGAGCATTACAGACCGATAGCCCTTGTGGAGCGGGCTGTCCGTCTCAAGCATTGACGGCCTGATAAGGCCTTGGCCGAAATCCTTAATTTTCGTATAGTGCAGGGTCTTGATCAGCATGCCGCTGACAGCATAACATTCAATGGTGGTTGGCAAAAATGTCTTTTTATCCACCTTCATCTTCAAGTTGTTATAGGCAACTGAGGGGGACTTGGCCTTCAGTTCAAGCAGGTAGGTGTCACCCTGGTCGGTTATCTGTTCCGCGTTATATTCCACGCTGTAGTCCAGTCGCAGGATGTCGGAATTGTTGAATATCCCGCCCACAACTGACTGCAGACTGGTGATACGCAACGGTCTGCCCACATTAGGGATGTAGAGCCACATGTTATCGCCCAGGCGTAAAGTAGAGCGGCCCTTTTCACTGGCCGGCGAGAGAAACAAGGCCACCATTTTGTCCTGTCCCTTCTTAACCGTATAAAGGACAAACTCCTTTTTTGAGCCATCGGGCTCTATGTTGATCAGCTTCCGGTACATCTCATAGGACTGGGGCTGCATGTTTTTATCGACCTGGCGCAGGATATCGTTGCCATCCAGGGCGAGGGCCGCGGCTGTCCCGAGAAAACAAAAGGAAATGACTGCCGGAACGATGATCCGGCTAACGGTCTTGAATAATTGTTTGCACCGCATTGTAGGCAGCTCCTGTTTTTTCTATATATTCAATCTGATAGTCCCTCAGAGCCTGTTTCATTTTATTTCCGATATTACCAGCGATAACGAGCGTCACCCCTTTGTCGGCAAGAAATAAAGATATGCTTCGACTAATGCCCCCGTATTGATCCTTTGCAGGATTCTCTATGGCCTCAAGCAGATTACCCTTGTCATCGAAAAATAGAAAAAAAGGGGCTCTCCCTGTCTGTTGGCTTATGGCTGCATCCTTTTCCGGGCCGGTGGCGGCCACGGCAATTTTCATTGAATCGGCAGAAGCGCTTATGGCAAGACCAAAGAAAATGAACAAAACCAAACTGACAATAATGGTTGATGTACTTCTCGTTTTCATAGGTTCCTCTCCTTAGGTTATTTAGGCTGAAGGCTGTTAGGCTGACCACCTTCAGCCTTCAGCCTTCTACCTTATACATGGCGCAGGGCCGTTATGGG
>JAIWFS010000201.1:0-2806 GCA_048631505.1 archaeon
CCGACCCCCCCGATA
This sequence comes from archaeon, assembly GCA_048631505.1. Lineage (GTDB taxonomy): Bacteria > Desulfobacterota > Dissulfuribacteria > Dissulfuribacterales > UBA3076 > UBA3076. The sequence continues at coordinate 16 of JAIWFS010000201.1, forward strand.
TTGCCCACCAGGATACCACCGATGGAAGAGACAACAGCGGCAATACACCAGCTTATGGCAAAAACCCGTTTAACCGAAATTCCCATGCTCTGTGAGGCGGTTTGGTGATCCGCCACTGCCCTCATAAAAATGCCCGTGCGGGCGTATTTAAAGAATATGGCAAAAAAGGTCAGCAGTAGAAGTGAGATTCCCATGCTCCAGAGATACAGATAAGTGAGCTTAACGCCCCACAAATCAACGGGTTCTTCCGGAAAGATATTAAACTGTCGGATATCATTGCCCCACAGCATGATGACCACGCCCCTTAAAATGTAGGTAAGGCCTAAAGTGACCATAATCACCGAAATGATGGGCTCTCCGATAAGGGGCCTGAGCACAAGTCGTTCCACAGCCATCCCCAGGAGCACAGAGAAGACCATGGTGATCATAAAAGAGGCAATAAAATTGAGCCCGAAATCTAATGTCATTGATAAACAAAAATAGGCTCCGACCATGAGAAATTCGCCCTGGGCAAGGTTTAAAATGGATGTGGATTTGTAAATAAGGACAAATCCCAGGGCGACAAGGGCATAAATAGAGCCCATGGAAAGCCCGGACAACAAGAACTGCATGAAAAACTGAAACTCGCTATGCAACTTAAATTCCCCCCGTAAGTCTTTTCAAAAAACCTTTGGGTCTTAAAAGATCCTTATAGGCATCCTCGGGTTTCATGGTACGAATAATCAGATTGGTACGGAGTGTGGCTGTTTTACCGTCCTGGTATCGGATGACAGTCTCAATGGGAAGTTCTTCTGCATCACTGTACAAGCCGGCGATCTCTTTTTTATATTTTTCATTGATAAATCCGCGCCGTATCTTTTTGGTACGGGTAAGTTCCTCGTCGTCCGGATCCAGTTCCTTGTAAAGGAGTAGAAATTTTTCGATCCTGGCCTTTTCAGGCAGGGTGGTGTTTACACGCACTACCTCTCTTTCAATCAGGTCATAAACCTCCGGCTTTGCGGCCAAATCTGAATAGGTGGTGTAACTGATCCGGCGGTCTTCAGCCCATTTGCCCGCATGCTTAAAATCAATACAGATCATGGTTGTTACATATTCCTGTTCGTGTCCCAGGACAACGGCCTCAACAATATACGGACAAAACTTGAGCTTGTTTTCGATAAACATGGGTGAAAACCTTGCTCCGCCTTTGAGGTGCATCAGGTCTTTGACCCGGTCAATAATCACCAGGTGTCCATCAGGGGTAAAATAGCCCGCATCACCGGAGTGGAGCCACCCGTCTATGATTGTTTCTTTTGTGGCCTCCTCGTTCTTGAGATATCCCTGAAAAAGGCCGGGGCCTGATGAGATAACCTCTCCCACACCCTCTTTGTCAGGCTCAAATATAGAGATACTGGCTATGGGGACCGGGATTCCTACCGAGTCGAAATTTATATCGCCGTCACGGTGAATTGTGGAGTATCCAGCCACCTCTGTCTGCCCATAGATCTGTTTCAGGTTGATGCCAAGGGCGTGAAAGAAGCGAAACACGTCGGGACCAAGGGCCGCACCACCTGTCATGGCAGAGCGGACCCTGGAGAAGCCCAGGCGATCTCTCAGTGCCCTGAACATGGCAGTGTATGCGAGCCAGTATATAATTTTCCAGAGAAATGGGGGCTTCTCCTTGTCAAATTTGAAGTCTGCCCAGCGGTATCCGATTGGGAGGCACAGGTCGTAGATGAGTTTCTTAAAGAAAGATGCGTCCAGATGCTTGACCATGACCTGACGGGAAAGCCCTTCCCACATACTTGGTCCGGCCACCACCAGACTTGGGGCAATCTCGTAAAGGTCGGCCAGGGAGGTTTCCGATTCCTCCGGGAAGTTCACAGTATAACCGGAATATAAGGCGGAAAAGACACTCATAGTCTGTTCCACAATCCATGGCAAAGGAATAAAGGAAAGAAACTGGTCATCCGGTTCTTTGGGATCCACCTCATTCAACGAGGCCACCATGCTTATAATATTTCTGTACGTGAGAAGGGACCCTTTAGGGTTTCCGGTTGTACCTGAAGTATAGCAAATAACCGCTAAGTCGTCAGGCTTAATAGCCCGGACATTTTTCTCGAAAAGGTCTGGTTCTTTCTGGTGTATCTCCCGGCCTATGCGCTCAACCTCGTAGTAATCGATCAGGGATTCATCTTCATAATCCCATAATCCTTTTGGATCCGCATATATGATCTTTTTGACACGGGGGAGTTTCTCCTTAAGGTCCAATATCTTATCCACCTGTTCCTGATCTTCAGCCACAATCATAGTGGCCTCGGAATGGTCAATAATATATGCGGCCTCAGTAAGAATGGAGTCCTGAAAGATGCCAATGGGAACGCCACCAGCCGACTGTGCAGCCAACTCTGCATAAATCCATTCAGGACGATTACCGCCAATGATCCCGAGAGTTTCTCCGGGCTTGAGACCAAGAGAGATCAGTCCCAAGGAAAAATCACGCACATGCTCCAGATACTGTTGCCAGGTCACGGACTGCCAGATACCGAATTCCTTTTCACGGAGGGCCACCCTGGCGTTCCCGAAGCGCCTGGCATTTCTAACCAGGAGCGAAGGAAGGGATTGAGACATGTCTTTAGAATCGGATTTTTTTGAGTTCATTTTCAATTAGAGTCGTGAAAAGGTTTTCTGGTCTTCGCCTAAGTATGCCCTAATCACATTAGGGTCTTTCTGAATATCCTGGGACAGACCTTCGGCGATTTTTTTGCCGAACTCCAGGACCCAAAAACCGTAGGAGATAACCATGACCACC
>JAIWFS010000202.1:0-2798 GCA_048631505.1 archaeon
GGTTCAGAGTTTGTATGTTCACCTCACAAATCTGAACCGTGAACCCTCGTATGTGACTCCGCAACGCTGGAGTCTCTTTTTCGATCAAACTGGCCGCTTCGGCGGTCAGAGGCGGCGCTGAACCTGTGAACCCTTACAATAAGTATTTCCAACATACGACCAACAACACGCAATATTCAATCATCAATCATAACTGAAGGGGGGTTGACTATGAAAAAATCCTTAATAATTGCTGGTCTGATAGCCGGGATTGCGGGCTTTGTGATGGCAGGTACCCATATTGCCGATGCCCAGACAGCCACGAATCAGGCCAAGGAGAAAGAATTCAGGATTGAGCGGAGCATGCCCAAAGAGGCGGTGGCATGCATTGAATGCCACAAAAGGGAGAATCCGGGCATATTTGCCGACTGGGCCCGCAGCAGGCACGCAAGCGCCAATATCACGTGCCTCGATTGCCACAAGGCCGAGGAATTTGACCCTGATGTGAGCAAGGAGCACTACAAACAGTATGAACGCTCGGATCAGAAATTTGGGACAAAAGAATATAAGGTTCCCATCTCGGCCGTTGTCTCTCCCAAGGACTGCTCCCGCTGCCATCCGGATGAGGCAAAACAATACAGTCTCAGCAAACACGCCAATACCCTGGAGATCATCTGGAAGATCGATCCCTGGCTCAACAAGGGCATGAACAGTGATAATGAAAGGACAACCGGTTGTTATCATTGCCACGGAACAATCGTCAAACTAAAGGATGGCATGTTGACGCCTGAAACATGGCCCAGTGTGGGTGTAGGACGAATCAACCCGGACGGCAGTCGGGGGGCCTGCACCAGTTGCCATACCCGCCACATGTTTTCTGTGATGGAGGCCAGGAAGCCCGGGGCCTGCGGCCAGTGCCATCTGGGCCCTGATCATCCTCAGATTGAAATCTTTATGGAATCAAAACATGGGGATATCTATACGGCCCATGGGGACAAGTATAACTGGGAGGCGGCCCCCGGGACCTGGACAGCAGGAGTGGATTATCGTGGTCCGGTTTGCGCTTCCTGCCATATGTCAGGCGTAGGCACCACGCTTACAACCCATGACGTGACCGAAAGGCTTTCCTGGGAGCTTCAGGCGCCCCTGACGGTCCGCCCACAGGATTTCAAACCATTTCCAGCCAAGACAGACTGGCAGGTAGAGCGGGACAAAATGAAGGCTATCTGTTTGCAGTGCCACGCCAACCGCTGGGTGGATAATCATTATACCCAGCTCGATAAGACAGTTGAAGAGTACAATGAAGTCTATTTTAAGCCTGCCAAGAAGATGTTAGACGAGCTCTACGAAAAGGGACTGCTTGATAAGGCAGGGTTTTTTGATGAGAGACCCGAGCTGGACTATTACTACCTCTGGCATCATGAAGGAAGAAGGGCAAGAATGGGTGTGGCCATGATGGCGCCCGATTACGCCTGGTGGCACGGTTTCTATGACTGCAAGGAAAGATACAATGATTTTATGGAACTTTCCCGCGATCTGATCAAGCACAACAAGAAGGCCTACAAGGCAACGGACTATCCCAATGCCACAGGTAATACCAATAAACCCCCTGAGGTCTTACCGAGAACTAAATAAAAACTCAACCCCTAACGTGTGAAACCTCCTTTCCTTAAATCCCTGCCTCTTCTTGAGGGGCGGGGATTTTTATATAGGTGATCACAGGGTACCGAAGTCCTGGTGATAGGAGAGGGTCTACTGAAATTTCTGTTGTAATATATTCCATTCTGCGGTAATATGAAAAAAATGATATGAATGGAGGAAATAATAAGTATGAAAATAGGAGAACGGGGCCAGGTGACGATCCCCAAAACGCTGAGGGAAAAATATGGCCTTCTTCCCAATATTGAAGTTGAATTCATGCCTGAAAAAGATGGCATCAAGCTTCAAAAAAAGAAGCATTACGTCAGTCCTGTGAAACAGGTATTTGGTATTTTGGACAAGGGTGGTAAAACAGATAAGTACATTGAGGAGATCCGCGGGAGATGATCACCTTTGTTGACACGAACATATTGCTTGACGTGTTTCTTCCGGATCCCGACTTTGGAAAAAGGTCTTTAGAACATCTTGAAAAGGCCTTTCATGAGGGGTCGTTGATTATAAATGTGATTATTTACGCAGAACTGGCACCCCAATTTGGTAGTCGCAACCTGTTAGATAGCACACTGGCCAAATTGGGCATTCAAATGCTTTTTATTGAACAAGAGATTGCATATACCGCCGGCAGGAAATGGAAACAATACAGAAAGGCTGGTGGAAAGCGGGATCGAATTCTTGCAGATTTCTTGATTGGGGCTCATGCACAGTCTAAGGCGGATATATTGCTAAGTAGAGACAGGGGTTTTTACAAGAAGTATTTTAAGGGTTTGAAGGTGATGTATTAATGGAAAATGATATTCGTTGGATAAGAACACACTGCGCTAGAATGGATCATGGTGGCTGCGCCGTACTCGTCGGGGTCAAGGATAACAGGATTGTCAAGGTGAAAGGGGACCCTGATGGCTTCTTGAACAAGGGCTATATCTGCCCCAAAGGACTGGCATCTCCTGATCGTCTCACTCACCCGGATCGTCTCAAACACCCTCTGAAAAGAGCGGGCAAACGGGGTGAAGGAAAATGGGAGAGGATTTCCTGGCAAGAGGCGCTAAACGAAACAGCCGAAAATCTCACTAAAATAAAAGAAAAATATGGCGCAAGGGGGGTTGCCTTTGGCCTTGGTATGCCAAAAGGCCTGGATCACTTTGTTTTGATCCGACTGGCCA
>JAIWFS010000203.1:0-2784 GCA_048631505.1 archaeon
ATGACCGAGGGCTTTACCTAAAGAAGGTGCTTGATCCCTGCTGGTAAAAACCACCGGAGGAGGGCTCATCTGGAATAGCCTCCGCCCTTCTACTGGTATCCTTCCGGACATGGTTATTACGGCCCTGATCCGATTCTTTGGGATAATACCACCGGTCCCCCGCATCTCGGGATCACCTTCCCTCAGGGTCCCTGCCCCCAACAGACTCGCATCGGTCGTCATCCTCATGTCTTCAAGGTGTCTGCGGTCCTTTGGGCTTCCGATGTTACCAGGGGTTATCCTGCCGCAAGCAGTGGTTATGCAGATGAGAAATACCTTCACCAGTCAGTTTCATCTCCGAGCATTCTCAACGCCAAAGCAGATAATTCCCTGGATGACTCATTGTCATCCTCCAGATATGGCCGGATGTACTTAGCTGCATCCAGTTCTATCAACATCTCGGGATATACCTGAGCCAGACGCCCTATGCCCCACAATGCCCCTCTCCTGAGAGGTTCGTATTCCAGGAAGTTCCCGTCTTCCCTGATGTAGGAAAGCAGAATGCGGACATATTCTTCGGCAAGGCGTGGATGGCAGGCCATGGCCTCTGCCATTGCCTCAGGGGCTCCCCATCCTATGCCGCCTGACTCGTCATTCAGAGTCCACATAAGACGGCGCATAACAACCCGTGCCTCCTCCATGTCTTCATTGGCCAGATCCGCCACTACCTGCCCAAAGGCATTAATGGCCTTCTGCCTGAGCTCGGTGTCACTATCATAAAATACTGAAATGAGAGGATTAATGGCCTTACGGGGGGAAATTTTTCTCAGCTCACTGAGGACCTGTTCCAAGTCTCCTGAGCCCAGAAGTTCACGGACCCTGCGGCGAAGGATCCGGGGACTCTCCTTTTCCATGTCTCCGGCAACATCGCGTCCCATATTCTTAGCCTTCATGCGCTTCTTATTCCACCCAATCACCAAATCACTAAATCACCAAATCACCCAATTCATTAACTGCCTGGCCTATTCTTTTTCCCATGTCCACACATTCCTTCAGGTGATCGTGGGTCGGGACATACTTCACCCTTATGCCGGGTTCAATAATATCGAATTTCATCTCTTCCATATACTTGTTCATGAGTTTTACGGCCTCACCGCTCCATCCGTAAGATCCGAAGGCTGCGCCGATCTTGTTCCGGGGTTTCAGGCCTTTCATGTAGGAGAGCAGACCTGCCATTCGCGGGAGCACCCCGTTATTCAGTGTTGGAGAACCAAATACCAGTGCCCTGGCATCCAGTGCCTCGGCAATGATGTCACTTCTGTGGTTGGCCTTGAGATTCATGAGCTTTACGCTCACCCCCTCCTGTTCAATACCATCTGCTACTGCCTTGGCCATGATCTCCGTGCTGTGCCACATGGTGTCATAGATCACAAGGGCCTTTTTCCTGGTTTTATGATGGGCCCAGTCTCCGTAAGCCTTAAGGATATCCTTTACATGGGAACGCCAGATTAGCCCATGATCAGGGGCAATCATGTCGATCTCAATGCCGAGTTCTTTGACTCTTTCCAAGAGCTTCCTTACCAGTGGAGAAAAGAGCAGGAGTATGTTGGCATAATACTTTGCCGCATGCGACATTAGCTCGGAAAAATCCACTTCATCGTCAAATCTCTCACTGGTGGCCCAGTGCTGACCAAATCCGTCGCTGGATATGAGCAGTTTTTCCTCAGGAATATACGAGAACATACTGTCCGGCCAGTGGAGCATCCTGGTCTCAATAAACTGCACGGACCTCTTGCCCAGGTTCAGGGTATGACCCGGACCTACTACTTCATAGGGCCAATCCTCCCTGTGAAAATGCTGCAGAAGCGCTTTTTTGCCCATGGAGGAACAAATCAGCTTTTCTGGTTTTACGAGTTCCATGACTTCAGGCAGTGAGCCGGTGTGATCCATCTCCACGTGATTTACGACTATGTAATCTATCTTAGATGGATCAATTATTGTCTTTATATGGTGAAGCAGGTCACTCTTGAATTCTCTCTTGACAGTATCAAAGAGAGTGATCTTGTCGTCCATGATCAAAAAAGAGTTATAAGTAGAGCCCTTGTAGGTTGAATAGCCGTGGAAGTCCCGGACGCTCCAGTCCACAGCCCCCACCCAGTATATATCCTTTTTTATTTCACAGACCTTCATGCTATCTTCCTTCCAGGTAAGGGTTCAAGGTTCAGAGGTTCAGAGGTTCAGGGTTCAGAGGTTCAAGGTTGAACCCTGAACCCTTGAGGTTACTCTGGTTCGAACTGTTCCTTTAAGGCACCACATATTGGACATACCCAATCGTCAGGCAAGCTCTCAAAGGGAGTTCCCGGTTCTACACCGTTGTCAGGATCACCTTCTTCAGGGTCATACACATATCCACAGACAGAACATACATATTTTTGCATTATTGCAACCCTTTATCCCTTCCACAGGGCATGAATGTTACAGTATGCCCTGGCAGTGATCTTGTCGGCCTCAATGCAGAAAACAGCATCCGGGGCATCTCCGGGATTCAAAAACTGCCTGTAGGCCCTGCCATCGGCAATCAACTCAATCCACTCGATATAGTGTTTCTCCTCCATTGGGTGAGCCACACTCCCCACCTTCACCTTGAAACCATCGTCCACCTTCTCTACTACAGGTATGTGCTTCTCTTTTGCTGCATCAACGGTGTTCTCTACCATAAGTTTCATGGGCTGGCCGCAGCAGACCAGCTCTCCCTCTCCTTCATGAACCATCTCGACCATGTTGCCGCATAATTCACACTTGTAG
>JAIWFS010000204.1:0-2771 GCA_048631505.1 archaeon
GTTGTGAGAGGGGCCTTTATGTCTTTATCCTGCAAGGTCTAAGAAAACTGATCCTGCAATAGCGTTTTCATCTGTCTTACATCATACCACCTGTGGGCATACCGCCGCCGGGCATACCACCCATTGCCGGCTCATCCTTGGGAACTTCCGCGACCATGGCCTCTGTGGTAACGAGCAGACCGGAGACGCTGGCAGCATTTTGAAGTGCTATGCGGGCGACCTTTGTCGGGTCAATGATTCCAGCCTGCATAAGATCTTCATATTCGCCTTTTTCAGCGTTAAAGCCAACATTTCCGCTCTTTGACTTTACATGCTCGACAATAACGGAACCCTCATGTCCTGCATTGCAGGCAATCTGGCGCAGAGGCTCTTCAATGGCCCTTTTGACGATGTTAATCCCGTGCTCTTCGTCGTGGTCGTCTACCTTGAGATCGTTCAGTGCATCCAGGCAACGAATATAGGCAATGCCGCCGCCAGGGATTATTCCCTCTTCTACTGCAGCCCTTGTGGCGTTCAGAGCATCTTCCACCCTGGCCTTTTTTTCTTTCATCTCGGTTTCAGTGGCTGCGCCGACGTTAATGACCGCAACTCCTCCGATAAGTTTGGCAAGGCGCTCTTGCAGCTTCTCCCTGTCGTAGTCAGAGGATGTTTCATCGATCTGTGCACGGATCTGCCTTACACGGCCCTCAATCTTTTCCTTGGAACCGGCACCATCAATAATAGTGGTATTATCCTTGTCGATTATAATTCTTTTTGCCGTCCCGAGGTCATTGATAGATACGTTTTCGAGCTTGATACCCAGGTCTTCTGCTACCATCTCACCACCGGTCAAAATGGCGATATCCTCCATCATGGCCTTGCGCCTGTCTCCGAAACCAGGGGCCTTTACTGCGCAAGTCTGGAGGGATCCCCTGAGCTTGTTTACCACTAAAGTGGCCAGGGCTTCGCCCTCAACATCCTCGGATATGATCATAAGGGGTTTACCCATCTTTGCGATTTGCTCAAGGATTGGCAGAAGGTCTTTCATGTTGCTGATTTTTTTCTCGTGAATCAGGATATAGGGATCTTCCAGTACGCACTCCATCTTTTCCGGGTCAGTTGCGAAATAGGGAGAGGAGTAACCGCGATCAAACTGCATGCCTTCCACCACATCAAGAGAGGTCTCCATGGCCTTGGCCTCTTCTACCGTAATGACTCCTTCCTTGCCGACCTTGTCCATGGCCTCGGCAATGATGTTACCAATGGTGGGGTCGTTGTTGGCGGATATCGTACCTACCTGGGCGATCTCCTTCTGGTCCTTGGTGGGCTTGGTCATTTTCCTGAGCCCGTCTACGACAACCTCAACAGCCTTGTCAACTCCCCTCTTAAGAGCCATGGGATTAACTCCGGCAGCCACCAGCTTTGAACCCTCTGCATATATAGCCTGAGCAAGTATGGTTGCGGTGGTAGTGCCGTCGCCGGCAACATCACTGGTCTTGGAGGCCACCTCCTTTACCATCTGGGCACCCATATTCTCAAACTTGTCCTCAAGCTCGATCTCCTTGGCCACGGTAACGCCATCCTTTGTGATGACCGGAGACCCAAAGGATTTTTCAATGATAACATTGCGGCCCTTAGGACCAAGGGTTACTTTGACTGCATTGGACAGGGAATCAATGCCTGTTAACATGGCCTCCCTGGCCTTTGTGCTATACTTAATTTCTTTGGCTGACATTGTTTGCTTAACCTCCGTTGTTCGGTTATTATAAGCGCTATTTCTTTCGTGATGAAGCGTTGATGGTTTAACTAATCTTCAATAATACCAAGGACGTCGTCTTCCCTCATTATCAGATACTCTTCTCCGTCGATTTTTACCTCTGTGCCGGAGTATTTGCTAAACAGGATACGGTCCCCCTCTTTTACATCCAGGGGTCTGATCTCGCCGTTTTCAAGGATCTTGCCGTTTCCGGCAGAGATGACCTTTCCCTCGGCGGGCTTTTCTTTCGCACTGTCAGGGATGATAATTCCACCCTTGCTCTTCTCTTCTTCTTGTAAGCGTGTTACCAAAATTCGGTCATGTAACGGACGAATTTTCATAGCATTTTTTCTCCTTTTTGCTAAAAAATTATTCAGAATAAACAAATTAAAACGAGCCGAAAGCCTCGAGCCAAAAGGCGACCGACTCATGTGAGTCCCCAAAGGGTATCTCGTATATGGTTTTATCTTAGCGGTTTAAAAGGATGGCCAACCTGTTTTATTAGCACTCGCTAACGACGAGTGCTAATATAATTACGCTTTTTTGGAATGCAATACCTTTCTGAAAATAAATATGTGGGCATTCACAGGTTCAGGGTTCACCGTTCAGGGTTACCTTTCTTACAACACGTCCCTAATTACAGATAGCAACTCTTCATGGATCAGGCTGTTTGTTGCTAATATTTCCGGAATAAACGGAGAATAGCTGTTGCCCCGAAAGTCTGATATTTTACCACCAGCTTCCTCCAGCAGGAGTTGGCCCGCTGCCGTATCCCAGGGTTTGAGCTTAATCTCCCAGAAGCCGTCAAGCCGGCCGCAGGCCACATAAGCCAGATCCAGAGCAGCCGCCCCTGCCCTACGGACCCCCTGCACCCTAATCAAAACCGCCTCAAGTACGTCCAAAACTTTTGCGGGTCTCTTTCGGACATCATAGGGAAAGCCTGTTGCCAGGAGGGATTTATCTAAAACCGGGATACCTGACACCCTTATTGGCTTGCCGTTGAGCCAGGCTCCACTGTCGAGGCATCCGCAAAACA
>JAIWFS010000205.1:0-2760 GCA_048631505.1 archaeon
CCAGGGAAAGGCCATCATGGGGTTTGCAATCACAGAACCGGATGCCGGAAGCGACACCGCCGCCGCCACCACAACCGCCGTCCTGGAAGGGGATGAATATGTGATCAATGGCAACAAAGTCATGATAGGAAACGGCAGCGTGGCTGATTTCCTCCTGGTATTTTGCCTGACAGAGCCGGAAGAGGCATCCAGATCCCGGCGGCACAGTATCCTGGTTGTTGAAACAGACAGGCCCGGGTATGAATCGGACAAGATAGAAGGAAAAATGGGCCTGAGGGCCTCTGATACGGCTAATATCTTTTTCTCCGATGTCAGGGTACCGAAAGAAAACCTGCTGGGAGTGAGAGGGCAGGGTTTTTACCAGTTGATGCAGTTTTTTGACCGATCCCGTGCCTATGTGGCTGCCCACGGTGTCGGTTTAGCTCAGGGTGCCCTTGATATGGCCATAGAACACGCCAAGAGCCGGGAGCAGTTCGGAAAGAAAATTGCGTCCTTTCAGATAACCCAGTTAAAAGTGGCTGAGATGTCCACCATGATAGAACTTGCCCGCACCCTTACACACAAGGCCTGCTGGATGGTGGACAATGACAGGATTGATACCAAAACCGTGGCCATGGCAAAATGGTTTGCGGCCCGGACGGCTGTTGAAGTAGTTGATGAGGCGCTTCAGCTCCACGGTGGTTACGGCTATATGAATGATCATGACATCGAGCGTTTTTACAGGGCGGCAAAGGTGCTTGAAATATATGAGGGAACCAAGGAGATAGAAAAAATAATTATTGCGCAGCGTGTGCTTGGAAAGTATTAGTGTAGGTTTAGGAAACCATTTAACCTTTTTCCCGGGTAACTCCTTTGAAGTATAAGGAGCTTCCCAAAGCAAAGGAGGGATGATGATGAAAAAGAGAGTATGGGTTATTGGTGTTTTGTTGTCCGTAGTTTTTCTTTGGGGAAATCCAGGCCATTATGTATGTGCGGCTGAACCGGTTATCCTTGGTGTACCCACTTCCCTTGGGTTTCTTGAGGGTAAGGAGGGCCTTGCCTGCGTGAACATGGCCGTTGAAGAGATTAATGCTAAAGGCGGAGTCGATGTTGGCGGGGTCAAGCGTCCTTTTAAGGTTGTAGCCATAGATTCCAGAGGAGCAGAACCAGGGGTCCCGGTCGCAGATGTTATCAGGGCCCATAAAAAGCTAATTTTGGAGGACAAGGCCAACTTTATTGTTTTTGGCTCTTTCAGGTCCGAATGCGCCCTTGCCTGTATGGATGTGGTCGGTCAATATAAGATCCCCATGATTCTCGGAACTGCCATGTCCCCTGGCATGGAGAAAAAGGTTAAGAGCGGCGAGGAGAAGTATAAGTATACCTTCAGGACCTGCCTTAATGCGGTCTACCTGATCAAGTACCTTGGTGGAACCATGGCTTATCTGAACAAACAATTCGGGTTCAACAAGGTATTTATCATGAACCAGGATGTTGCCTGGGCCAGGGCGACAGGTGATCTAATGATCAAGCTCGTATTTGACAAGATGGGCTGGGAAGTATTGGGCCGGCAGGCCTATCCCACCGGAGCTTCTGATTTTTCTTCAGGCCTGATGAAGGCTAAGGCCAAAAAGGCGCAAGTGATTCTTCCCATCTTTGATATGCCCCAGAGCGGTATCCTGGTCAAACAATGGAAGTCCATGAGGATCCCTGCGCTGGTGGCCGGTTTTATCTCACCTCTGGCAGGACCTGCAGCGTGGAAGTCTTTTGACGGAAAGATTGATGGAGCGCTTAACGTCATCTTTGAGATCGGCAATATCCCGGTTCCCAAGGTACCCAAGTCTGTGGAATTCTATAATAAATACGAGAAGAAATACGGGAAGCCCATCGAAGCCGGTCATTCTCCGGCCCCTGCATATGAAATGGTGTATGTTCTTAAAGAGGCCATAGAAAGAGCCGGGTCCATTGATGGAGCTAAGGTTGTGGCTGAGCTGGAAAAAACAGATCGCATGGGAGCCATGGGCCGTATCCGGTTCAATGACGGACATCAGGTTGTCTATGGCGAAGACCCAAATGAAACGGCCATGGGATGCATGATTCAATGGCGTGCTCCCGGGAAAAGAGTCATCGTTTACCCTGAATCGGTTGCTGAAGGAAAAATTCAGCTTCCTGAAGGGCTAAAATCTGCAAAGTAAATCTATGGTAGAGTGACTAAAGTGAAAAGTAACCGTTCACGGGTTCACCAAAATCCTGAACCTGTGAACGCATACGATTAAAATTTGTCTCGATGTGGACAGAGGTTTGACGCACGGCGCAAATTGATTTTCATAGGACTTTTCAATGCTTCTCGGCACCCTTGTTTATGGTTTCATTAATAGCTGTATCCTGGCCCTCGTTGCCCTGGGTTTTAACCTGACATTCGGTATCAGCGGGGTGGCCAACTTCGCATACGGAGCTATCTATATTTTTTCCGGTTTTCTGACCTGGATTCTCCTGAATTCCCTCGGGGTTCCTTATCTGCTTGCGGTGATTATTTCTATCCTGTGCGCAGCTTCAGTTGGCCTGCTAATGTATTACCTGATCATTTTAAGGGTGAAGGGACTTTCCCTTTCCGAAGTCATGGCCACCTTCGGACTCGGACTCGCCATAATGGAGCTGTTTCGATATTTCGATTTTGTCGGGTTCAAGTATACCCTTCCGGTCTTCTTTGACGGCAGTATTGCCATTGGGGATGTCTATATAGACTATCAAAGGCTGATCATTGCCCTTATCGCTGTAGGATTG
>JAIWFS010000206.1:0-2752 GCA_048631505.1 archaeon
TGACAATGAATGGGGGTACTCCAACAGGGTATTGGATCTGATCCTTCACATGAACGCTCACAAGGCCCTTTAATTGAGTTTGAAGTGCCTAAAGTGAGCTAAAGTGCCTAAAGTTGTGGTGCGCGCTTTCAGCGCGGTTAATATAAATAGACAGAGCGAAGCGATACCTTAACTTTAGGCACTTTAAACTTTAGTTCACTTTAGGCACTTTTCCGGTTTATCCGGGTTAGGAAATATGTTTATCCCCCAATATGATCATTTTCCCATCTCAATGCAAGGGGGCAGGCATTTTGCAAGTGGCTTCTAATCTTTGCCCTGCATTATATCTGTAGCCTTTTCCACATCCAGTTTGCTGCCCATAAAGACCGGCACCCTCTCATGGAGTTCTGAGGGCTTTATGTCCAAAATATTCTGTTCACCATCTGTGGCAGCCCCGCCTGCCTGCTCCAAAATATAGGCCATAGGAGCAACCTCGCACAAAAGACGTAGCTTGCCCCTTGGCTTTGCAGGGTCTTTCTTGTCGGCCGGGTACATGAATATGCCGCCATATAGGAGGTTTCTGTGGAAGTCAGCTACAAAAGAACCAATATACCTGGCCGCGTAGGGCTTCCCCCTTTCATTTTCCTGGCTCTTGAAGTAATTCACTACCCTTTTTGTCTTCTCGTCCCAGTAACTTGTATATGCCTCGTTAACAGAATAGACTTTTCCTCTTTCAGGGATCGTGATGTCCCGGTGAGATAGGAGAAATTCCCCTACTGACGGGTCAAGGGTAAAGCCATTCACCCCTTCGCCTGTGGTATAGACCAGCATGGTGCTGGGACCGTAAATGAAGTAGCCTGCCGCCACTTGCTCAGACCCGCGCCGGAGGAAGTCGTCAAGGGTGATATAAGGCCTGTCACTCACCTTTCGATGGATTGAGAAGATCGTGCCGATGTTGACATTTACGTCGATGTTGGATGAGCCGTCCAGGGGATCAAAGATCAGGAGGTAGTCTTCCCTGGGTAGGTCTTCCGGGACCGGTATGATGTCGGCGTTTTCTTCAGAGGACATGGCACAGACGACACCAGATCGCTCCATCCTATAGATGAGCACGTGGTTTGCAAAATCATCCAGCTTGCGTACGCGTTCCCCCTGCACATTGATATCACCCGTGAGACCCAGGATGTCCACAAGCCCTGCCTTATTGACCTCACGAGATATGATTTTTGCCGCGAAGATAAGCTCTTGCAGAAGCCTTGTCAGCCGCCCTGTGGCTGCGGGAGATTCTTTTTGGTGAATCAACAGATGTTCAGTGACAGTAATGCCTAACCCCTCCATTTTTTTCACTCCTTTTCCGGATAAATTTGTTCCAGCTTTGATTCCGCTGAAAATACCCCATCTGCTGCGCACAATAAATTTTGAATGTTAAATTTTAAATTTTGAATTAAGGTATATGTCTTTTAAATTATCTTCCACAATTCAGCATTCAGCATTCACAATTCAACATTGCCTATAAAGGGATGCATCTGGAGCATTTTGAGCGGAATCATATTTCAGGCTTTTTGCAATGTAATCAAAATTATAATATCATATAATTAGTCACTTTGGCAAAGCCCAACCCAACCAGATCTGTCCTCATGATCTATATCCTGTTCAGGGAGGGGCATTATGCTAACGTTGCATATTTATCGGATCACAGTAATGTGCCTTGGTCAATAAGTTTATGGAGGATTAAAATATATGTCTTTGGATGAAATCAAGATTAGCCGAGCTATTTTAAGCCGTTTTATGGCCAAGTTCTCTGACTATCTTGAACTGGATGTTGCAATTGTCGGTGCTGGTCCATCAGGCCTTATGGCGGCCCTGCGTCTTGCCCAAAAGGGCCACAAGGTAGCTATTTTTGAGAGGAAACTCAGTATTGGCGGAGGAATGTGGGGCGGCGGCATGATGTTCAACGAGATAGTAGTTCAAGAGCAAGGGGCTGCTATCCTTAAAGACCTCGGCATCTCTGTAGAGGATGCAGGAGACGGATATTACACCGCCGACTCTGTAGAATGTACTTCAACATTAACCAGTCTTGCCTGTAAAGCCGGTGCCAGGATTTTCAATCTTATGACCGTAGAGGACGTGATGGTCCGGGAGAAAAGGGTCACTGGTCTGGTGATCAATTGGACTGCCGTGGATATTGCGGGATTCCATGTGGATCCCTTGGCTGTCAGGGCCGGATATGTTGTAGAGAGCACTGGTCATGACACAGAGGTTCTCAGGGTCGTGCAGAAAAAAACAGGCGAAAGGCTTCTCACAGATACAGGGAAAATAATGGGAGAGCGGTCCATGTGGGCAGAGGTTGCCGAGAATACTACGTTGGAGAATACCAAGGAGGCCTTCCCTGGCGTCTTTGTCGCCGGCATGGCAGCTAACGCCACCTTTGGGTCGTTTCGCATGGGGCCTATTTTCGGGGGCATGTTATTGTCCGGTGAAAGGGTGGCTGAATTGATAGATGAGAGGCTTAGCTCTTAGAAACATAACTTCAAAAAAGTCTTACGTCATTTATGTCAAAACCCTCATCAAAAGCCAATAAAAACAACCGTAGAAAGAGGTTCCACAAGAAGAGGTACTTTGTATCTGCACAGCCGGCCCAACGCTTACCTGCTGAGCAACCCGATCTATTTGGGGACCCAGGAAACCATCCCAGGATAATTCCCCGTCCGGAACACTGTGTCAGTCGGAAAGATATAGACAGGGAGGCATTGAAGGTCCTTTACTGTCTGAA
>JAIWFS010000207.1:0-2749 GCA_048631505.1 archaeon
TTGCCACCACCTGGTCTACCTGAGCTGCATCTACGATTATCTCAAGTTTGACCTTGGGGATGAAATCTACCACGTACTCCGCACCTCTATAGACCTCTTTATGCCCTTTCTGGCGACCATAACCCTTGACTTCGGAAATCGTCATTCCCTTGATGCCGATTTCGTTCAGGGCCTCTTTTACATCATCCAGCTTAAAGGGCTTAATAATAGCTTCTATTTTCTTCATGAATTCCTCCTTAATCAGGTATATAGGGACGAACAGAATGCGCCATGCATTTTTTTGTCCGTCCTGGGGGGATTATTTATAGGGAATACCCGATTTCACTGTGCTGAGTGATATCCAGGCCCTGGACCTCCTCTTCTGTGGTTACCCTGAGCCCCACAATAACATCAACTATCTTGAGAATTATTAGAGTACCAATAAACGAATATGCCATGGTTGCTCCAACCCCTATTGCCTGAATAACAAATTGTTGGGGATTTCCAAAAAAGAGGCCGTTCGCACCGCCGGGATTCACTGCAAGAGAGGCAAAGAGTCCTGTAGCCAGTGCACCCCATATTCCCCCAATACCGTGAATTCCTACCACGTCCAGGGCGTCATCGTAGCCAAGCTTGGACTTGGCCAACACAGCTAGATAACACAGCACACCAGCAACGAGGCCGATAATTATAGCCGATATCGGACCTACAAACCCTGCAGCAGGGGTAATGGCAACTAATCCTGCCACTGCACCGGAGGCGGCCCCAAGGGTTGTGGGCTTTCCCCGGAGTATCCATTCAGCAATGATCCATGAGAGGGCGGCCGCTCCAGTTGCCACCTGCGTAGTAAAGAAGGCCAATGCAGCGGTTTCGTCGGCTGCAAGGGCACTGCCCGCGTTAAACCCAAACCAGCCAAACCACAATATGCCGGCCCCCAGAACAGTCATCGGCAGGTTGTTTGGATGAAATGACTCTCCTCGACCCCATCCTTTTCTCTTGCCTATAATAATGGCAGCCGCCAAGGCTGCAAAGCCGCAATTAATATGGATTACTGTCCCCCCGGCAAAGTCCAGAGCCCCCAGGCTTCCAAGCCATCCGCCGCCCCAGACCCAGTGACAGATCGGCATGTAGATCAGAGAGCTCCACAGCACGGTAAATATCAAAAAGGCAGAGAATTTCATTCTCTCGGCAAAGCCTCCGGTTATTAGGGCCGGAGTCAAGATGGCAAACATCAGTTGAAATGCGCAGAAGAGCAGATCCGGGATAGTATCGGAGTAGGGGCCTACTTTTGTGCCCACGCCCTTCAGCCACATCCAGTCAAGGTTTCCTGTGAGTCCACCGACATCAGGGCCAAATGCCAGGGAGTAACCATAGGCAACCCAAATAATAGAGACTATTCCCAGGCAGATGAAACTGTGCATAATGGTGCCAAGAACGTTCTTGGAACGTACAAGTCCACCATAAAATAGCGCCAGCCCCGGTGTCATGAGCATGACAAGGGCGCTGGCTATCAACATAAAGGCTGTATCACCTGTATTCATTATCTTATTCCTTTCGTTTCAATTAAATTAAGTGTTGCAGGCTATCTTTCTCCATAGGTTCATCAGCAATACCGGTGCTGCCGCGGTCAGTATAAATGCAGTATCTCCTGATTGATTCTGAGCCATACACCTTCTTCTCCTTTAGGATTTACATTTTTGTAACCTTGCCAACTAAAAATGACTTATTTAGCAAGTCTGATGCCACGACCGGAGTTTTTATCCAACCTACTGTTTTCCTATGGTCTTTTGACTTTTTGACACCTCCTTAGCGTATTTGAAAATGCTACATTTTTGTAATTCCTTCTCTAAAATGCTACATTTTTGTAGTATGAAGCGTGACAACCAACCGGTGTGCTTCCCCCAGTTGGTTGTCACTAGGGATAGGAGGACTTAAAAGGCAAAGCTCACCGAAACGCCGCCGTAAAAGAAGTTGTCCTTACCACCATGTCCGGCATTTGTTCTCTGCATATCATCGGCCGCATCACTTGAGAGCGGAAAGGACCAGTCAAGCTCAGGCGTCACTGTAATATACTTGTTTACAGGGATGTTCAGGGCAACGGAAAGCAGACCATCGTGGAAGTCACTATACTCTTCATCCGGATCGCCTGGCTCTGGATAAGCATCTTTGTCGTCGGAGATCAGATAACTGCCTTGCAGACCAAGATCCAGGCTCATGTCATACCAAGGGAACTCGATGCTGTGGGATATACCCAAGGTGATGTAGGTGCCTGGATAATGGGCAAATTCCCTGTAAACAGTCAAGGTTGGCAAAAGTAGGATATTAAGAGTACTAGAGGCATATACCTCATGGCTATCATCTGCCATATCCAGAGCATACCAGATATAACCTGCCTCCAAGCCGAAACTGCCAAAGTCATGGCTATAAGAGAGTGTAATATCTGTCTCGTTCAGGTTATCTACGTCATCTGTGTTATCCCAATAATCCGTGTCAATGTTTTGCCATATATTGGCAGCAAAACCCTTATAGCCAATGGTAAGCGATGGCTGAATGATCAAGCTATCCCTGCTGAGTTCTTGGCCACGCCATATATACTGGCTCATGAGGCTTATAGAGACGTCCGCTGTCGGTTTTTCCTCCTCTTCAGCCCTGGCAAAACCCGCAGTAACCATGCAACAGACCAGCGCAAGCAAAACTGTCTTTTGCCAATTCCAAATTCCTCTCCTTTTCATCAAACTCCCTCCTTTTCCGACTGTTAATTGATAATATC
>JAIWFS010000208.1:0-2728 GCA_048631505.1 archaeon
GCAGCTTGGCATTAACACGACTTCTTTTCTAACTATTGTCGGTGCGGCCGGTCTTGCCATCGGTCTGGCCCTCAAGGATTCCCTTTCCAATTTCGCGGCAGGAGTCATGCTCACTCTCTTTCGGCCATTCCGGGTGGGAGATTTTGTGGAGGCAGGAGGTGTCACCGGAACGGTTCAGGGCATTACCATATTCAATACAGTGCTTAATACCCCTGACAACCAGAAGGTTATTATCCCCAATGGTATAATCACCAGCGATGTAATCACAAATGTGACCGCCAATGATACCCGTCGCGTTGATCTGGTGATCGGTATCAGTTACAGCGATGACATCGCCAAGGCCAAAAAGATAGTCAGTGACCTGCTCCAGAAGGAAAAACGCGTTCTGTCCGATCCCGCACCAGTTATTGCCGTATCGGAGCTGGCCGACAGCAGTGTAAATTTGGTCGTGCGTCCCTGGGTGAAGACCGGAGACTACTGGACGGTACGATTTGATCTCACCGAGGAGATCAAGAACAGCTTTGACGAGGCCGGTATCAGCATCCCGTTCCCGCAGCAGGATGTCCATCTTTTCAATGAAAATTCTGCATAAACCGCAGGCCCGCGCATACGGTTCGTCCTACAGCAATTTTCAGACAACCTCTTAGGGTCTGACACGAAAATTACAGACTTGAGGGCTTTACACCGATAAAAAACGCATAGCCGGCACTTTAAAAACCATCCTCAAGACCACAAGGACGCACAGGCTCATGTCTCATCCATACTACGACCCTGACTATATCTTCCAAATCCTTGAAAAGGAAGGCCTTCTATCAAAAGAGCAGATCGCTAAATTAACACCCATGCTCTCCATACCTAAACGGAAGGGCCAGGATCTTGTGCAATGGCTGGATTCGCTGCGACTCCCCCGGGCGGATTCCCCTGACACTAATCTTGAAGAAGCAGATATTATTTCTCTTATTGCAAGGGATCATAAGTGGACGTTCAGGCGATTGGACCCCTTACGCCTTGATATGGAGGTAGTGACAAAGACACTTCCGGCCTCTTTTGCCAAAAAGCGCCTGGTGCTGCCTCTTTCGTGGGACGATGGAGAGCTCGAAATAGTCTGCTACGACCCCGAAGATCGGGAGCTTCAACAGGATGTCGAGAGGGCATGTCAGGCCCGGACCCGTATCTCAGTAGCTCCCCGCCGAGACATCGAGCGCATTATAAGTGAATTCTTTGACTTCAAACAATCCATTGCTGCTGCTGAAAATGTGCTCAAAATTCCAACAGCGGATATATCCAACCTGGAACAGTATGTGCGGCTGGCAGCTCCGGATGTCGCATCCTCAGACAAATACATACACAAGGCAGTGGATCACCTTTTTCAGTATGCCCTGGATCAGCGTGCCAGCGATATTCACATAGAGCCAAAGCGAACACAGTCCTGGATACGCCTTCGCATAGACGGAATCCTGCATACCATCTACCGTCTGCCCAGGGTAGTACACGAACCAATATGCACCAGAATAAAAACCATGTCCAGGCTGGACATAGCGGAAAAACGCCGGCCTCAGGATGGTCGTTTGAAAGTTGCCTGGAAGGAGGATGAGGCAGAGGTCAGGGTCTCTACTATACCGGTTGCCTTTGGTGAAAAGGTTGTGCTGAGGCTGCAAAGTGCAGAGATACTCTTCAGCGACCTAACCAAGCTTGGATTCTCAGAAAGGGACCTTCAGGCCTATAAGTGTTTTATTCAAAATAGCCACGGCATAGTACTTGTTACAGGACCAACAGGAAGCGGAAAGTCTACCACGCTTTACTCTACACTTCGACACCTCAGCTCACCGGATATCAATATCATTACTGTGGAAGATCCCATTGAGATGGTTTGCGAAGAGTTTAATCAGATAGCAGTCCAGCCACAAATAGATGTGACATTTGCTTCAATACTCAGGAACATACTGAGACAGGACCCGGACATCGTCATGATCGGGGAGATACGGGATGGTGAAACCGCCCGGTATGCCATACAGGCAGCCTTGACCGGCCACCTGGTCTTTTCCACTCTGCACACCAATGATGCTGTCAGTGCGATTACGAGGTTGAAGGACCTTGGCCTTGATCCTTACCTTATCGCATCCACCCTGATAGGAATTGTAGCACAACGGCTTGTGCGTATGGTCTGCAAATCGTGCGGTAAACCCGTAATGATCCCGGCGGATCGGCTAAGGGCCTTTGGCTACAAAGCATCAGAACACGCACAGGCGAAAAAGGGCATGGGCTGCAGCCGCTGCCGCAATACGGGTTATTGGGGCAGGATCGGGATCTACGAGGTCTTTTCTGTCTCTGATACAATCAGAGAAATGATACACTTGGAAGAAAATGAAGAAGCCATTAAAAAGCAGGCATTCAAAGAGGGAATGAGGACACTAAAGCACGATGCCTGCAGAAAACTTCTCTCCGGGATAACCACCATGGAAGAGGTGATCGGAGTTACCTCATCATAGAAGAAATTGATTAAAACCCTTCCTCTATAAAATTTTTTGCAAAGCTCTTAAGGCCCCTTTATAGGTATTTCCCTGTCCAGTCCGGCAATATTGAAGTTTGGGACTGTTTTTTCCAGACAATTCCATTAAACTGAATCTGATGCACGGATCAGGATTAGAATAATAACACCGAGCCTCTTACAAAACCCGGAGTTTTTGCCAGAGGTTCACACTTATTGGAAAAACATTGATGCTGGATC
>JAIWFS010000209.1:0-2717 GCA_048631505.1 archaeon
AAAGAAGCTCAGGTCTAAGAGAGACGATGAAAGGTTAAAAAAGACCCTGTCGGACTTGAAAAAGGGGGCAGAAGGAAGTGAGAATTTAATGCCCCTAATCCTTGAAGCTGTCAAAGCCTATGCTACTCTTGGAGATGTCTGTGATGTTCTAAGGGATGTGTTTGGGGAATATCAACAGGTGGGGACACTTGGGAGGTAATTAGAAGTGCCTAAAGTGTGCTAAAGTGATCTAAAGTGCCTAAAGTATTTGACGGCACCATGGTTTGGCCAGTAAACTTTTGTAAGCAATACTACAATGGAGAATCTTTGATATGGCGAAGGAAAAAAAGATAAGAGTGCTGGCGGCAAAGCCGGGGCTTGACGGTCATGACCGGGGTATAAAGGTGGTTGCAAGTGCACTGATGGATGCGGGGATGGAGGTAGTATATACGGGTCTCAGGCAAACCCCCAGTCAGATTGTAGGAGCGGCAATTCAAGAGGATGTGGATGTCATAGCCATGAGCATTCTATCCGGTGCCCATGATTATTTGTTTCCAGAGGTTATGAAACTATTGAAGGAAAAGGGTGTCGAAGATATTCTTGTTGTAGGCGGCGGCATAATCCCTGATGAAGATATTCCCGCCCTGAAAGCTGAAGGTATTTCAGAAGTCTTTGGCCCTGGAACCACTACCGGGGAGATTATTAAGTATATCAAGGACAATGTTTAACCCTAATTGAGTGATGTTCAATGTAGGTGGTATTGGGCTATTTTCACTGTCTTCAAATGATTGAATATTTTAGATTGACTATTGAATATTTAAGGCATTCTTTCGTAAGTTCTCAATAACTCCAGGCTGTATTAGGAAAATCCCCCTCCTTCCCCCTTTGCAAAAGGGGGAAGGATTCGGTGTGCCCGGACTTATTGAGATGTTGCATTTTTTCCATTATAAAAGAACTATCATTAAAATGACGGAGCGAAGCGACTCCTTAACTTTAGGCACTTCAAACTTTAGTTCACTTTAGGCACTTTTCCGGCTTGTCCGGGTTAGGCATCAATGATTTCAAGTGCCTCTTCCTTATAAGCATCCATGACATATGGAATACTCGTGACTTTGGCACATTCTTCAGTAAGAGAAAATATATCCTTTCTGCTTATGTATTGGACCTCCCAGTTCCTGGAACCTGCCATTATTTGCTGGAGTCCCACCCTTATTTTGTCTGTGGCACTGTATAAACCAATAGCCCCCAATGGAAGATCATCTACTTCGGAGCCGTATTTCTCCTTCAGGACCTCATAGTTCATAAATATTTCTTCCTTTGTGGAACCGAACCTTGATACTGTCGCTGGAAGCCCGCCATCTTCACCTCTCAGCCATTTTTCAGCGTTCTTGCCCACCATGCCAGGGATCATCAAGGCCCGACCCATACAGACGGCCTTACAGTAAGGGGCTCCCAGAGCCAGTGCCTTGAACACATGATCTTCTGAGGAAAAACCTGCTGCAAAAGCGATATCCGGCACCCGTTTACCTTTTTGGGCCAGACGCTCGCACAAGTCATACGCCATGGAATGCAGGTATATGGAGGGTATACCCCATTCGCTCATCATCCTCCAGGGGCTCATGCCCGTACCGCCCGGTGCGCCGTCAATGGTCAAGAGATCT
This sequence comes from archaeon, assembly GCA_048631505.1. Lineage (GTDB taxonomy): Bacteria > Desulfobacterota > Dissulfuribacteria > Dissulfuribacterales > UBA3076 > UBA3076. The sequence goes on from JAIWFS010000209.1 coordinate 1,641, forward strand.
ATTTCTGCATCGCTGGACCATCGTATTGCCATGGCCAGCTCTCTCATAGGATAAGCGCCTGTTTTGAGCGTTATACGTTTGGCGCCGAGCTTTCGAACCCTTTCTACCTCCTTCATAAAGCCCTCCTGGTCAATGAATCCGAGGCGGGAATGGCGCTCAAATTGCTTCAGAGGACCGGCCTTAAAGGCAGCCTGGGAAGCGGGGTCTTCCGGGTCAGGGGTTACTATATAACCTCGCTTTTTCAATTCTATTGCCCGCTTTAAGGAGTCCACCTTGATTTCCCCGCCAATACACTTGGCGCCCTGGCCCCACTTTAATTCAATAGTCTCTACCCCAAGTTTTTCAATGACATATTCGGCTACGCCGTTGCGCGTGTCCTCAACATTCATCTGAACAAAAATATCCCCATAGCCCTCGTGGTAGCGCCGATATTCTCTGACACGACGGTCCATCTCAGGGGATTTCGTAACCATACCATTGCTGTCGAGTTCCAGTTCCGGATCAATTCCCACTACATTTTCACCACAAACCAGGCTGATACCGCTTATGGCAGCCCCTATTGCAAAATGCTCCCAGTTTTTGCGCGCAATATCAGTGCTGCCAAGGGCACCGGTGAATATGGGCACTTTCATCTTTACCTTTTCAGTGACGCCAAAAGACGTTTCAGTATTAACCGCCGGAAAAGTGGCTTTATCAGGATCTGGTTCCACTCCCTTTGCTCCCAGGGCATATCCCATAATATTCAGGTGGGAATAATCAACCGGGTAGTCTTTGTCCGCACCTGCTGTTACGCTCCCGAAAGGCTCCGGGTAAAGGAGTTCTCTCCCCCGGAAAGTAGCCCTGAACAAATCGCAATTTCCCTTGCATCCGTCAATACATCTACTGCATATGCCGGACTGAGGGACCACATTCCGAGAACGATTTTTGGTTTGAAGAGCGTCATTAGCATTGGGTCTCTGTAGATTCATAATTTTCCTCCTTTGAAAATCAATATAACAAAAAAAAAGGCACCTGCCCCAATAGGAGCAAGACGCCTTTGTCTACTTCCAAGAAAAAACTCCACACGCCTTTGTGCGA
>JAIWFS010000210.1:0-2709 GCA_048631505.1 archaeon
GTCTGAATAATGGAAATTCCTAAGCTATTAAATTACTGTAGAATAATTTATGATTTTCAGTTAAATGTCAAATAGGTAATACGGATCATGCACTTGATTGTTATTGAAGATTTCGATAAGCAGAAATTGACTGACTTCCTCAACTTCCATTTCGCGAGGATGATGTTTTTCGCGTTTTTTGACACTTCTTGACACCTGAGCCTTCGGTAAGGTAATCTTTTGCCCAAGCAGGTCACTTGATGGCCTACTTTTCCGAATCGCTCGAAAAGGCAATTTTTTATTACCTGATTTAGACCTGCCTGCCGCAGGCAGTGATTGGCCAAAAAAAGGATGTTTTAAAATTGCCTCAAAGCATAAGGCATACTGAGGGGGAGAGGGTATGATAGGCAAACAGATTAGGCTGGAAAGAATTATCAACCGGAATACCGGGAGGACAATAGTCGTCCCCATGGATCACGGCGTAAGCGTAGGGCCTATAAAAGGTGTGATTGATATGAAGACCACGATTGACAAAGTGGCGACAGGCGGCGCTAATGCTATCCTGATCCACAAGGGTATCGTGCGGGCAGGACATCGTGGAGGAGGAAAAGATGTCGGGATGATTGTGCATCTCTCCGCAAGCACATCGCTTACAAAAAGACCAAACAGGAAGACCCTGGTGTGCAGCGTGGAAGAGGCCATTAAACTGGGGGCTGATGGAGTATCCATTCATGTTAATATAGGGAGCAACAAGGAACGTGAAATGCTCCGGGATTTTGGCGCGATTTCCGAATCTGCCATGGAGTGGGGGATGCCGCTGCTTGCCATGGTCTATCCGAGGGGAGAAAAGATCAAAGATGAACATGACGTTGCTGTGGTGAAACATGCAGCGAGGCTGGGCGCTGAACTGGGCGCTGATATTGTAAAAGTCAATTACACGGGTACACCTGATACCTTCAGAAAAGTTGTGGAGGGGTGCCCGGTCCCTGTCGTGATCGCCGGGGGTCCAAAAATGGACTCAGACAGAGACGTTCTGACCATGGTAAAAGACGCCATTGATGTAGGCGGGGCAGGGGTTTCTATCGGGAGGAATGTCTTCCAGCACAAGGACCCTACAAAGATAGTGCAGGCCTTTGACTTGATTATTCATCAAAATGCATCGGTTGACGAGGCCATCGATCATTTGAGAGGAGAAGGATAATGAAAGAGGTCTGGGTAAAAGCTGTACCCTGGGACAAAAATCTTATTACAACTGCCCTGGAAAGCGGGGCGGATGCGGTTATGGTTCCCGAAAACTATACGGCCAAGGTAAAAGAACTCGGCATTATCCGCACTATCGCCAAAGATGGAGACCTGAAGCCTGGCCAGGATATAGTCGAATATAAGATCAAGAGCGGCAAAGATGAAAAAGAGATCGTAAAACTCACAAAGACCAAAAAAGTTATTGTGAAGACAACTGATTGGACGATTATACCGCTGGAAAACCTTATCGCGCAGACAGGCAATCTATACGCAGAGGCAAAAACTCTGGCCGAGGCAAAGGACTTTCTTTCCATACTCGAAAAAGGCGTGGATGGTATCTTGGTTACGACAAATGACATAAATGAACTAAAGAAGATTATTCGCGAAGTCAAGAGTTCCGGAGAAAGAATTCCCCTGGTTACGGCAAAGATCTTGGGCGCCAGGTCCCTCGATATGGGGGACAGGGTCTGCGTGGACACCTGTACGTCAATGCATGTGGGAGAAGGTATGCTCATTGGGAATTCCAGTGCGGCCATGTTCTTAGTACATTCCGAAAGCATCGAAAACCCATATGTCGCTCCCCGTCCCTTTCGTGTAAACGCCGGCCCTGTGCATGCATACATCCGGGTGAGCGACGGCAAGACAAAATATCTGTCTGATCTCAAGGCTGGAAATGATGTCCTTATAGTCGACTTTAAAGGAAAGGCTACAAGGGCCGTTGTGGGAAGGTTGAAAATAGAAAAGCGGCCCCTTATGCTGGTCGAAGCGGAAGTCGATGGGAGTGTGATATCGACTATCCTCCAAAATGCGGAGACCATCCGCCTCACAAAACCTGATGGATCACCAATTTCGATAGTCAATCTGAAAAAGGGAGATGAGGTGCTTGTGGCTGTCGAAAAGGCTGGAAGACACTTTGGCATGAAGATCGACGAGACAATAGTGGAAAAGTGATAGTCCATCAAAAAGAATCACCAAATGGCAAGAATTCTCATTAAACAAAATCTTGCCGAATTTTCCCTGACCAGCATCAACCAGTTCTTTACCGCTCAGGCCCGTGGCCTTTCTGTTCCCCACTGCCATGTTCGGATGCAAAGGCGAACTTCCCGTCGACCCGGGAGAGTGCGAGGGCAGCGGCACCTGTGGCAAAGCCTTTTAGAACTGAACGACGTGAAATCATCTCGTACCTCATGGAATATTGAGGAAACCGAATCTACAAATGCAAGATTCATCTGTCATGCCTGGCACAAGTGCCTCAAATATTGTGAATCGCCCGCGGCGGGCACTTCTTAATATCCTCTTTCTGTTTTTTGCACCGGCCTTTCTGCTCCTCCTGTTTACCGGCCGGGCCATCGCAGAAGAAGAGGTGGCTACCTACAAAAACGCGCGGGATCGCATGGTTCGCACTCAGATCGAATCACGTGGCATCAGTGATCCGGCGACACTACGGGCCATGAGAAGCGTCCTCCGTCACCTCTTTGTCCCGGAGGC
>JAIWFS010000211.1:0-2704 GCA_048631505.1 archaeon
CTAAAACCGGGGTCCCTGACACCCTTATTGGCTTGCCATTGAGCCAGGCTCCACTGTCGAGGCATCCGCAAAACAGTTCGTCCTGCATGGGACAATATATAACCCCTACCTGACTTCCGCCTTTTTCGGCATAGGCAATGGATACGGCAAACCATGGAAAACCGTGGGCAAAATTAGTTGTGCCGTCAAGTGGGTCAATTATCCAGACCGGACCAGTGGGGATTTCATCATAGATAGACTGTGATTCTTCAGCAAGGATTTCAGCGTGGAGACCGGCCTTGTCCAATATTGCAAGTATGGCATTCTCTGAGGAGATGTCGGCTTCCGTGACCAGATCTATATCACCCTTATGGCTTATCTGGTGAGGTTTGCCGTATAATTCCCTCAATATCTTTCCGGCCTTTAGGGAGGCTTTTGCTGCTATTTCCAAAATGTTCGCCAATTCCGGGCTGCAGCCTGCAATGCAGTTTTCAATTCTTTTCATATGTCTTCTTCCAATGAGGCTGGATGCCCCCGGGACCATTATCTCAACCCCAAGCGCCTCGTTCCATAGGTTATCATGGTTGTTTTTCGGTAATGTGGAAGAAATGCCACGCCAGGAGAACTCCGCCAACGGTTATGGCGGAATCTGCGATGTTAAAGGCCGGCCAGTGGTATGAACCCACATAGAAGTCCAAAAAGTCAACAACAGATCTATAGCGGATTCTGTCTATCAGGTTTCCTAGTGCTCCGCCAAACACCAGAGAGGTCCCCCATAAAAGCGGATAGCTGCGACTATGCGAGCTGCGATAAAGATAAACAAGACCGCCGAGGGCGACTACGCTTATTACCTGGAAAAATATGTGACGCCACTTATCCGACCCTGCCATAAATCCAAAGGCAGCCCCTGTGTTGGTTATGTAAGTAATATTAAAAAATCCATGTAAAACAGGCCTTACTTCATAAAGATTGAGGTTAGAAACTACCATGGCCTTGGTAGCCTGATCTGCGAGCACAACCAGGAAAGCCACGAATAAAAAGGATTTTATGGAAAAGGAAGTAGATAGGTTCATGGTTTAGGGTTTTCCTGATTTTTGTCGTTTTTAAGATTGTTGTATGGTTTGCTGCCCGGCGGAAGCAGCTCCATGGCTTTGTTCTTGTGATATTGGGCAGATTGTTGATTTCCAATGGCCTTGTAGTAACGGTAGAAATAGTCGTGTGCCTCACCCTGTTTTTCGAGAGCAGCGAAACACCTGCCCAGTTGCAAGTAAATACTTGCAGGATCAGGCCAGGATTGTTTCAGGGTTTTAAGTATGGGAAGGGCCTCGGCCGGCTTTCCCTGTTCAAGATACGCCCTGGCCAGAAAGAACCTGGCAGTTGAATCTCCGGGATGTCTTTTGCTGTAAGGACCTATAATCGAGATGGCCGTTTTATATTTTCCTGCCGCAAAGTAGGCCCTTCCTTGGTCTACCTTAAATTCAGGTCTTTCCGGGGCTGAAGATACAAGATTGTCGAATGCCTTCAGGGCATTATCGTATTCCCTGGCGGCAAGGAGCGATTGAGCAAGACCATAAAGGAGGAATATGTCATCCGGAGTGGTATTGAGTTCCCGTTTGTAGTATTTTATCATGACCATCGGATCATGAGTTAAAATCCTTGCTTTGACCTGTATCTTTCTCAGCCTGAATGGATCCTCCTGGAACTTTTGTACGCATCGCTCTCTGTCCCAGAGATCCTCCAGATAGGTCGTCCTCTCGCTGGCTCCTGGGTGGGTAGAGAGGTAACTGGGTATGGCGCTTGTCCCGAGCCAGCGATATTTCTGCATATTCTTTAAGACAGTAAGCAGCCCCCGGGGATCATAACCGGCCTTGCATATCCATTGACATGCTCTCCGGTCTGCCTCTTCTTCGTCTGTACGACTGTATTTAAGGGCTATAGAGGCATTTAGTGCGCCCGAAGTTGCGAATATGGCAGAACCCACCTGTCCTTGTCCCAAAAATAGTCCGGCTATGGCTATGGCGGCAGTGGCTATGTTTATCCGCTGCATTCGCTCCATGCGCCTAGCTATATGTCTTCCCTGAACGTGGCCTATCTCATGGGCCAGAACGCACAGCAGTTCATTTTCAGTATCTATGACCTCAAGCAGGCCGGTGTGTACAAATACGAGACCTCCGGGCATGGCAAAGGCGTTCAGTCCTTCATCTTGTATGACGAAAAACTCGTAGTCAAAAAATTTGCCGTCAACCCGGTCAAGCACCTTTTGGCCTACATCGGACACATATCCGACAATTTCCGGATCCTTTATCAGCGGGACCCGGGACTCAACCATGCGCAGCAATTTATCCCTCATTTCCTGTTCTTCCTCAATAGACATCATTGCGGAGACAGGAGAGGCCAAAGATATAAAGGCAAAAGTCAAAATGCAAAGGTAAGAAAGGCGATTATACATAACTATACGGCTTAATTTTGTACGCAACACCCATTGAAATGGTGTAAGCGTTCACGGAACGTTGAAATTAGAAAATAGAAATTGGAAATTTGGCCTTCATGCTTTTGTTTCATCTTTCCCCAATTTCTAATTTCAAGTTTCAAGCCGTGAACGGCTATGAAAGGATTTAATTTCATGTCCCTTTAATGAAGATACCAGATTTGCTGGATTATGTGGGTATTTTGTTTTTTGCACCCCCTTTTCTCCTGCGTCTGGCCTTTTTCCATTCAGGGTCAC
>JAIWFS010000212.1:0-2692 GCA_048631505.1 archaeon
GGGTGTGCACAAAGGACCCCTGTGAAGTTCGGCATATTCCTTTTTCCATGCCCTTACCTTTTTCTTGACTGGTTGCCAGATCTTTTTTTGAAGCCCAAGCTCGCCACGATAGGCCTGAATCATAAAATTCATGGAGCTGAAAACATGTGGCGGGAATATGGCAGCATAATTCGGATGGTTGGAAACCGCCTTGATCCCAAAGGCACGGGGATCCTGCCACACAGGGCTTCCAAGACCGAGCCAGAAGTGGACAAATCTCAAAGGACGAAATGGCAGAGCAAACTCAAGATTCCGCAAGGTTTCCTCCACATCCAGAAGATCACTGCCTGGGAAATGGAGTATCAGATTTGAGACATTTACTATGCCGAGTTCTTCGCAGTGTTTCATGATCTCCAGGTTCTGGATGGCCGTGGTCCCCTTGTTGAGCTTCTTAAGCAGCCTTGTGCTAAGGGCCTCAATACCGATCTGGACCTCGTGCGTCCCTGCGACCTGCATTGCCTCCAAAATATGCCTGGGGGTTGTGGCCCGTATCTCGGCAAACAGGCGAAAGTCCTTGCTCAGCTTGCCAAGCCCGGTAAAAATATCTCCTGACTCCTTCATCGGAAGCAGGTTATCCATAAAAGCCACAGAGAGTGTCTTATGCTTTGTGGTAAGGTTGTCGATCTCAGAAACCACCTGTAAGGGGCTCTTTGACCTGTAACCGCTCCACTGGAGATTCAGATTGCAAAAGGCACACCCTGAGTATTTCGCAGCACCTTGTGGCCGACGCCACCAGCATCCCCGGGATATCTCGGCTGACAGGGTTGGGAAAAAGGTCTTTTGCGGGCTGAATGTCTTGAGCAGATTAAAATAGTCATCGTAGTCAGGAGGTGGGAGATTACTCAGGGTCTCCATTTGGCTGAAGAAAACCTGGGTGTCATTACTTGCGGCTTTTTGCGAGACAATCCCCGGGATAGGAGGTATCTCCTCATGGCTTTGGGAATCTCTGAGATGACGAACCAATCGGCTCAGCGGGAGCTCGCCCTCACCATTGACCACAAAGTCCACTTCAGGAAACACCCGGAACAGGTTCCGGGTTGATTCTCCTGCAAACATAGACCCGCCTATCACAATGGAGAGATCCGGGAACCTTCGTTTGATGCGCTTGATAAAATAGAGGGCGGATGTGAGCTGACAAAGGCATACTGAAAAACCAGCGAGGCCGAAGCCTCCCCAGTCTGTGCTGTCAATAAAGGCATCCGATACCTTCTTAACCTGAGTGGCCAGGGTTTCGAGACCGGCCTTGCGGACAATGGGGTTGCCGGAGGCCTCCCGGCAGAAGACCTTTTCTATATACTCAAGGCGCTCAGGGAATAGCAGGGCGGCATATACGGTTTCCGCCAGCCATGTCCTTTCAGAGATGACCTGATAGAGCCTGTAACCAATGGTCTCTGCTACCTTTAAATAAAAGTGGTGGGCCGCCACCTCCAAGTCGGGAAACTGCGTACCCAGATATGCCTTCAGCGTTCCGAGTTGAATAGAGGGACGGCTAAAAAGAGACCATGGTGTTGAGACCAAAGCAATGCGCTTCAATGGATCAGTTCTCTCTCCTTTTACTTTCATTTATTACGTATTCCGAATATTCGGTTCAACTGCTCAACGGCTCAACTATTTGACGATCTCTGATGGATGAGAGAGGCGAGGCCGAGTTGCCCATTTCGGGACAAAGGCATTTTGTATCGTATCCATGGAAGGAATATATGATTTAAGGTCTATCACCGGTGAATCATTGAAGGCATCGATTGAATCAATCCGGATGACATTGCCTTTGATGGATAGAATTTTACAAACTGACAGACCAATAAGATTAGGCCTGCAAGGGGAATGGCAGGCAAACACACCTGTTAAAGGATTGCTCATATTGCGTCTGGGATGGACACGTAAGACACTCCTTTTCTCAGGGGTATCGTTTTTATGAAACCAATACAGCACTATTACATGGGAAAACTGATCCAACCCCAAAAGGGCATCGGCATATTCCTTGTAAATCTCTATGGTCGTAATTCCTGAATCCTTTTTTACCTTTCCCACCGCAAATACCTGGAAAGTATCCACTGAGCCTCCTTGATTGCACTGAGCAATATTAACAACGAATATCAAGCAAATAACACATACAATAACAATGTATGGTGAAAGGAATGTCGTTTTCACTATTATTTCTCCTATCAAAGGCTCAAACAATAATTATATTTCCTTCTCTTTTGCAAGATCACCATACCACACAACACCTATCGTTGGGAACGTCGCCCTGAGCGGAATCATGTTGCAGGATTTTTGCGGTGTAATCAAGGAAGTCTTGATCGATTCTGATGACATGGTACTGACTATCGTGTAATCTATTTTGTTGTGAAACCATCTGATAATAGTCCTATTCAGCCGGAATCCGGCTCAAATTACAAGCAGAAGCCTGTAAGCAGTCTCGTTTATCCGACCCGCTGGCAGCGGTTGGTGGGACTTGTCCGTCCGTATATTCCACGCGTAATCCTGGCTACACTATTCAGTCTTATCGTCTCGGGAATAAATGGAGCGATAGCCTGGCTCGTAAAGCCGGCAATGGACAAGATTTTTGTCGAAGGGAATTACAAATATATATATCTGCTACCTTTTGGGATTATTATTCTCTATATCCTCCGTGGCGCATGTAATTTTCTCC
>JAIWFS010000213.1:0-2656 GCA_048631505.1 archaeon
AATCATTTGCACCGTTCCGTGTAACCACCACCGGAGTTAACTGCCCATATTTTTCCAGAGAGCGCACCATGGCCTTGTCCGCTTTTGGATTGATTATTCGAAGGGTACCATACTGCTCACCGAACTGATTAATGGAAATATCTGTCGTTTTTTGTGCCGTCTCTGTCATCTTTGATCTCCCTTATGGATGAACAAGGATAACTCAGAATGCTCTCATTTGACTATCACCTCTTGAATAGCCCCCTGGGGGTAGTCGTTCTACTTCTTTTAAGATGTCAGCACGTTGTATACGTATCACCTCTTGAACGGACTTCAAGAGTACTTGTGACAGATATTCAGCAATTACAAACTGTTGAACTCCTATCACCTCTTGAATCACTTCTTGGGGTAGTTTGGGAGAAATGCCTGATTTTGGTAATTGAGGAGGTGGTTTTCCGGTGACCGTTTCCTGATTTTGAACGGCCTGAAGTTTCTTGCTCAGATTAGTGGCCTGAAAACAGGCACGGTTCTGCCGGTTCCATTGCGAACATTTTTTTGCATGCCATTTATCCTGGCATTCTTTGGCTCCACAAGTCTTTTGGCGATTGCCAACACGTGGATTTCGGTCGATGTCAAGTAAGATGTCGCTTTTTTATGCAGCTTTTTGTTTGAGCTCCACCTCCTTTTTTACTTGTTTCACTGGATTAAGATATACGGTTCCAACCGGTGTCCAGTCTCGAGTTTTTCTTGACCAGCGCTCAGGCTGCTTTGCTTTGGCGGCCTCGTAGAGCCGCTGACGTTCCTCCAGAATAACGATATCTTCACCCCGATGTCGCTGACCGGGTGTAACAAATTTCAAAGCGCTGTGGCGATGGACCTCGTTGTACCAGTGCTGGAAGCCTGCCACCCATACCCGTGAACTTTCAAGACAATCGAATGGTTTATCTGGAAATCCGGGATGATACTTCAATGTTTTGAACAACGCCTCAGAGTATGGATTGTCGTTACTGACAGAGGGCCGGCTAAAAGAAGGCATTACTCCAAGCTTCTGTAGTGTTGCCAACATAGTGGCCCCTTTCATCGGCGATCCATTATCGGAATGCAGCACCAAATCCTTTCCTGCAATACCTTCGCGTAAACAGGTCTTGCGGAATAACCTTGAAGCCTGCTCAGCCGACTCTGTCTCATAAACCTCCCAACCAACGATTTTACGGCTGAAAATATCCATGATCAAATAGAGATAAAAAAAGATCCCTTTGACGGTTGTAGCCAGGTAGGTTATATCCCAACTCCAGAGCTGATTCGGCGCGTCAGCATACAAGGATGCCGGGCGCTTACGTGTTGGCGGCTTCACCTTACCCCGATGGGTCATCTGTCCGGCTTCACGTAGCACACGATAAAAAGTCGATTCCGAGGCGATATAGCGGCCCTGATCAGCAAGTATCGGCACAATCTGATTAGGCGCCAAGTGAGCAAACTCCTGCGAATTGGCAACACCCAGCACCGTCTGCCGTTCCAATGATGAAAGCTTGTTGAGGGGCTGCCTGCGCGGCGTTGCTCCCCGGCCATCGGCCGGTACCCGGTCTTCCTTACTCCAGCGTTGCAGGGTGCGCGAGGAGATCCCAACCACTTTACAGGCCTTTGACTGGCGAGCTCCTGCTGTGCCGGCCCCCTTGATCAGCTCTACCACCTTTAAGCGCTCCGTATGATCGATTTTTCGTCCTCGGGCTCCTCCCAGAGAGACCGGATTTTTTTTTGGAGAACCAGCAAAGCCGCAGTCTCTGCCAGGGCTTTTTCCTTCCACCTTAATTCCATTTCCAGGCGTTTGATCTCCTTTTTCTGGATACGTATTGCTGTCTGATCCGCCTTCGCCTTAGGGGCAAACGGAGTATGGGCCTGTTTACAGGTCTCTCGCCATGCCTCGATCATATGTTTGAAAAGGCCTTTGCGCCGGCAGTATGCACCAAGCTCCATCTCGTTCAGGCTTGCTGCTTCTAAGACAATGTTGAATTTTTCCTCGCTACTCAATTCCCTGGGGGCTATTGTAAGTGCAGGAGCAGATCCCTTACGCGCCTTGCTACGCCACGTATACAACGTGTCTTTAGGGATGCCGGTTTCACGTACTAATTCAGGAACGCTGATGTTATTTGGTGGCAGCATTCGAGCGGTGATACTGTCTTTAAGTTCTTTCGGATAGTTCTTCATTTGTTGTAATCTCATCAAGAAATGGCAGTGAAAGTTTGGTACCCCGCCCGCATGAGGCTAACATCCAGTCGCCCTACGGGCTCCTTCCTGTTAGCCTCATGCGGGCGGAAACTCCCACCAACCTTACTACGCCCCCTCCTCACACACAACTCTTCAACAAGAGGCGACAACTATCCTGACACAGGGGGGGACTGATAGATTGGAGATATCTTTCCTTTTGGAATCGGAGATTCAAACCGGCGATGCACAGTAGTAGTGCTTCGTTTGAGCCAATTCACACACATAGCATGATACACATAAGCGCGGTGACAAGAATTCACTTCTATTTGATCATGTCAAGTCCTCTCTCTTTCTACAGTGAATCGACTAAGGATGTGGCAACATCTTGAAAGTCGTTTTCCTGAAAGCAGTATTGCATATCAAGAAATCTGCTCCTAAATATTTTTATTTCTTCTTTAATCTTGGAACTGTT
>JAIWFS010000214.1:0-2651 GCA_048631505.1 archaeon
TTACAGATGTGTGGGGTATGGTGTGGGGTATGAAATTTCAGGGTAATGAAAAGGGGGTTGAGAAAGTGACGTAACTTATTGTTTTTATTAATGGCGGTCCCAAGGGGAATCGAACCCCTGTTTCCGGCGTGAGAGGCCAGCGTCCTAGACCCCTAGACGATGGGACCGTTATGTAATGACGGAAAGGAAAATAAATGGCCCCGATCATTATGTCAACCCTAAAGGTAACCGTTCAGGGTGCAAAGGTTCAGGATTCTGAAAATAATCCTGGTGCCAGTTTTCCGGTACTGGCATTTTTTGATATAAATATGATCGCCGGGCCTCAAGCAAAAGCCGCGGTTGGCCCATAAAATCTGCTCCGCAACAGACTTTTCCCCCAGAGGTCTTCCTCAGATTATCCAACCAGACAGCACCCTCTTCGCAGCGTAGCAAGTGATGGTCAAGGATAAGTGTATCAACATTCCGCGCTAAACGCAGGGCATTCTCCCAGGCCTGTTTCTGTAACGTTGCATTAAGAGATCTGAGATAGAGAGGTGGGCCGGAGGCAAACACGATGTCAGGCTGCCACTCGAGAATCTTTTCTACTGTTGCGTTATCCAGGAACTGGATATCGGAAGCATGGACAAACACATCGTCTCCCATGTCGATCCGTGTCATCATAACACTTCCGAACCTACTCTTTGGCAAACCATGAGGCACTGCCTCGGAAAACCTCATAGGGCCATCAGAACAGCCTTCTGCGACCTTCATATTGGGACCGAGCAGTTCGGCCAATTCAAATGCGCGTAGTTGGATTTTGGCCAGCAGGTCCTTGTCGGATTTGCTCCAGCAGCGCAGGTTCTTAAAATGGGTTGGAAGTTGGTGAAATGAAAGCTGAAAAGGATTCGCATGGAGTAGAGGTATGTGGTCGCCATGGAAATGACTGAATACGACATCAGTGGCAGTCTCCAATGCCTTTATTATGTCTTGCCGTACTTTTTGACCAACCGCTACCTGGCATGGATGAGGAAGCAAGCCGTTGCGCATATATCCCAGGGCAACGCCCGGATCAATGACTATCCGGCGTTCCCTGATCTTTACCAGGCAGCAAAGGCCACGCACCCCCAAGGATTCCGTACCTATTATTTCAATGGTCACAGAAGTAGCTCATAAACCCTTTTCAAGACCTGATACCTGCTGCTTCATCCACCACAGAAGTATCAGTCCGGGAAGGGCCACCAAGGTTGTGATGAAAAAAAACTGTGGCCATCCCACCCAGTTGACCAAAAATCCTGATGGTGGTCCCACAAAGACCCTTCCCAATGAGGCAAGAGCTGACAACAGGGCATATTGGGTTGCGGTAAAACGATGATTACAGAGTGCCATAAGAAAGGCCACAAAGGCTGCTGTACCCATGCCCCCGGATAGATTTTCAAAACCAACTGCGGCAATCATTGCAATGTAGCTCTTGCCGATCCAGGCAAGCACCATGAAGGAAAGATTGGATATTGCCTGCAATATCCCGAAAAACATGAGTGCACCAAAGAGTCCGATCTTTGCCATGAGTCCTCCCCCTAACAGGGCACCCCCAATAGTGGCGACAAGACCAAACCCCTTGTTTATTGTCCCTACGTCAGTAGGGCTAAAACCAACTCCGCGGATAAGAAAAGCAGTAGTCAAGGTACCGGCAAAGGCATCCCCAAGCTTGTAAAGTACAATAAGTGCTAAAATGGAAATGGCTGCCGGCCTTGAAAAGAATTCCTTTAAAGGGCCGGAAATCGCTTCAGCCATGCTCCCTGGCGGCGAAAGCGAAAGCCTTGGCTCCGGACCGGCAACAGTTCCAAGGATTCCCAATGCCATGATACCTGCCATTAAAATATATGTATTTTGCCAGCCTATGCGATCTGACAGTATGAGGGCCAAGGCCCCGGATACAAGCATGGCAATTCTGTAACCGGTAACTGAGAGTCCAACACCAAAACCCCGCTCCTTCTCCTCCAGTAAATCAGTCCGATAGGCATCAATTACAATATCTTGAGATGCAGAACTAAAGGCCACCATGAGAGCAAGGCAGGCCATAAGAAAAGGTGCGCCCGCAGGAGCAGTGAAGGCCATGGTGAATATCCCTAACACCAGGATTCCCTGAGTGAGTAGTATCCAGCCTCTGCGTCTTCCCAGCCACGGGGGGCAAAAACGGTCCATGACAGGTGACCAGAAAAACTTCAATGTGTACGGAATCCCGACAAGGGAAAAAAGGCCGATAGTACGGATGTCCACACCATCCACTGCAAGCCAGGCCTGCAATGTCCCGCTGGTCAGGGCCAGGGGAAGCCCTGAAGCAAACCCCAAGGGCAACATGACTGCCAGCCGTTTGGAGGCAAGAAACGGGATTAAAGATCTGAGGCGTGAAATACCCATATATCAAGTTAAATAGGACACAGATTTTCGCAGATATACACAGATAATTATTGTTCATAGATTTGAAAATCTGTGGCCATCCGTGTAATCCGTGTCCAAAAAAGGAAATTCCTATACTGTTAAATTATGATCCTGAAAGAGAGACTCCCTCTTCTGTAGAAATTCTGAATCCTTTATGTTACACCTCCATTTCTTAAAGTCTATTTTATTATGGACTAAGGTGTTTTAATAACAATTCAACATGAAATCCTTCA
>JAIWFS010000215.1:0-2632 GCA_048631505.1 archaeon
TTTCTGGCAGCAAATTCTGAAACACAATCACGAAAACACGAAAGATTGAAAGCACGAAATAAAACAACATTCAGGCTTTCGTGTCTTCGTATTTTCGTGCTTTCGTGATCAATTTTTTTATCTTCAAACCTGTTTGGTTCCGGCTTGTCCGGATTAGGAATTAACAAAAGGCCTTCAAGCCATCAATCTTATTATTCTAATCCCTCAATTCCTCAATTTGTTTCACCAATCCCTTTCTTTCCTCGTAAGCACGCCGCACAATTTCTACGTCTGCAATGAAGTGATCAATCTCCTGCATTGTAAGGGCCTGTGGTCCGTCGCACAGGGCAACTTCCGGCTTGGGATGGCACTCCACCAGAATCATATTTGCCCCGGCAACCACGCCTTGGGCCGTAGCGTGAAAGATGTCGAGCAGGCCGTCAGGTGCGCGGTCCTTGGAGCCGACGGAATGGGTCGGGTCAATACATACCGGGAGCCTTGTCAGTCTTTTCACAACCGGAACATGGGTAAAGTCCACAAGATTACGATGGGGTTCTCCCATTCTGGTTTTAATTCCCCGCAAACATATTACGATGTTGCGGTTTCCCTCACTGGCAATATACTCGCAGGCGTTTAATGACTCTTCCAGACTGAGTCCCATGCCCCGTTTGTACAGTACAGGGAACTCATGCTGAGATCCCACTGCCTTGAGAAGCTCAAAGTTCTGAGCATTTCTTGTACCTGTCTGCAGCATCACTCCTGTGGGACGTCCGGCCTGTTCCAGGGCGTCCATGATTTCTTCGACATGTATGGCCCTGAGTACCTCCATGGCCACCACCTTTATGCCGTATTTCCCGGCAAGTTCAAAGACCCAGGGCAGACATGATTTCCCATGACCCTGGAAGTCATAAGGGCTGGTTCGGGGTTTGTAGGCGCCCATGCGGGCGGTAGTAATATTCAGTCTCTGAAGTTTCCTGAAGATTATTTCTACGTGCTCAGGCGTGTCTACAGCACAGAGCCCGATGAAGATATGAAGGCAGTCCTGGTTAAATTCAATCCCATTATACTCAAAGCCGATTTGACCTAACTGTCCGCCATGTCGGCCTATCAAGCGATATTTACTTGAGACCCTTATTACTTTTTCCACACCAGGCATACGCTCCAGGGTCTCAAATGGCAGGTCATGAGTGGGGCCAATCAGGTAAACTTCCGTCACTACCCGGATGGTGCCCTTAACATCTGAAATCCTGGGCTTGATATCGGGAAACTGGCGAACGTAGTTCATTAGTTGGGACATTTCAGTGCTATCGGGGCCGATACCCGGCTTTAAGATTATGATCATTGGTTTTACCTCTTGTTACCGTTCACCGCAGAAAACGCAGAGAGACAATTTTTTATGTCGTGGTATATAGTAATGCGAGAATGATAGTTCTCTTTTCCATTGCTTGCAAGGGGAGAGTAACCAGGGAGACAGGCCCTCTTTACATAGCATGAAGTGCAAAAACAGGATAGGAGAGTATGTCAGGTCCCTCAAGGCATCTCCCGGACTGGGACGCCAGGTGGTGTTTCACAAGGAGGTTTCTGCCACAGAGGCCTGTTTCAACAGTCCTGCAAGGCCCTGGTCTGATGAGATGCAAGTGCTTCTTGAAGCCAGCGGCATCTCCCGCCTGTATTCCCACCAGGTCTCGGCTATTGACCTTGTACGCTCCGGCCGGCATGTAGTGGTATCCACACCGACAGCCAGCGGAAAGACCCTGGTATATAGCCTTCCTGTGATAGAGCAGATCCTGGAAGATCCATTAAGCCGCGCTTTGTACTTATTTCCGCTAAAGGCCCTTGCCCAGGATCAGATGAAGGCATTCAGGGAATTGACTGCCTGCCTTGACAGGGAGCGGGCCCCTACCTGTGCCACTTACGATGGAGATACTTCTGCCTGGAAAAGGAAGCGATTAAGGGAGCTGCCCCCAAATGTGCTTTTAACCAATCCGGAGATGCTCCACCTCTCTCTTCTGGCCCATCATGAAAAGTGGGCCACATTCTGGCAGGGCCTTACCCACGTGGTAATAGACGAAGTTCACACATACAGGGGTGTCATGGGCTCTCACATGGCCTGGGTTTTTCGCAGGATGCACAGGGTCTGTGCCCATTACGGAGTCAGTCCTATCCTGGTGTTTTGCTCCGCCACGGTTGGAAATCCTTCCGAGCTTACTTCCAAGCTGTCCGGGCTTAATGTGCAGGCTGTGACCAAAAACAGTGCCCCTCATGGCAGGAAACATGTGATTTTCATTAATCCTGAAGATGGGGCTGCACAGACCGCAATTAAACTGCTCCGGGCTGCCCTTCACCGTGGCCTCAGAACCATAGTCTATACCCAGTCCAGGAAGCTTGCCGAGCTGATCAATATCTGGGTAAGTCAGAGGGCAGGTTCTATGGCCAAGCGCATAAGTGCGTACAGGGCCGGTTATCTGCCGGAGGAGAGGAGAGAGATTGAAAGGAAGCTCTCAAGCGGCGAGCTCCTGGCAGTGATCTCTACGAGTGCCCTTGAGCTGGGTATTGACATAGGTTCACTGGATCTCTGTTTGCTCGTTGGTTATCCGGGCACAGTCATGGCCACATGGCAAAGGGGCGGCAGGGTAGGGCGCAGCCTGCAGGA
>JAIWFS010000216.1:0-2631 GCA_048631505.1 archaeon
GCCATCTCTGGTCTACGCGGACTCTGAAGGCCAGATCTATGACCTGCCTGAACTTAAGATGGCAGGAAGAAGCGGCCGTGTCTTGCATCCGGTAGACCTTAAGGATCTCATTCCCCTGCCTGAGGGGAGTGAGCTTTTTGTGCTGCCTGACCGCCTGCCTGTGGGCTGGGATCAGGATCGGGACGATATGGTGGTGCTGGATGAGGACCCTGCCAATGCTAAGGGAAAAGTCCGGGCAGTTGCTGCCTTTATGGCCCCTGCCTATACCCAGACCGCTCTTGCCGCCTTCTACAGGTCAAGTTCCGATATTCCTCCTTTGCCTCTCTTTACTTACACTGCCGTTGGCTGGTGGAAAGGGCATTTTTGGGCAGCAGGCTTCAGGAGTGATCCTGATACACGTCAGGATTTTTGCAATTTCCGTCCTGAAGAAGTCCGCAAAAAGACCATTGCCATGCTAAAAAAGAATAAGGAAAACAGGCTAATACAACATCTGGGAAGATGCAGCCTCACCTATGGGTGTCCTGCTGCAAAAAATTTGTTCCTGGGAAGGTGGGAGGCCCCTCTTCCCACTTCACCTATCTGTAATGCAGCCTGTCTGGGGTGTATATCATTGCAATCAGAGGGCGTGCCTCCTGCCAGCCAGGACAGGATTACCTTTGTACCCACAACAGAAGAAGTTGCAGGGGTTGCGGTCCCCCATTTAAAAAGGGCACAGAGACCTGTGGTGAGCTTTGGACAGGGATGCGAGGGAGAACCTCTGCTTCAGGCAAAGTTGCTGGAGCAGTCGGTGATCAAGATACGAGAGGAGACCGATAAAGGGACTATTAATCTCAACACCAATGCCAGCCTTCCGGAAAAAGTGCAAAACCTGATTTCTGCGGGGCTTGACAGCATAAGGATCAGCATGAACAGTACACGCAGAGACTATTATCATGCCTATTTCCGGCCCAAGGGCTATGATCAAAATGATGTGCTGGCTTCATGGAGGATTATGAAAGAGGCTGGACGCTTTGTCTCCATCAATCTGTTTGTCCTGCCGGGTCTTACGGATGAGATGGCAGAGATCGACCGGCTCTCGGACCTGATACAGGAACTGGGCCTTGATCTTATCCAACTCAGAAATCACAGCATTGATCCTGACTGGTATTTGGATGGCATAGGCTATGAATATACAGGTCATCGGACAGGGATAATGGGCATGGTAACAATACTTAAAAAGCGGTTTCCCAAGCTCCGGTTCGGCTATTTCAATCCGTATTTGAGGTCGGATTAATGCTGGTGTAAGATGGCCCGCAAATTAGCCTAAACAATACCAAAGGACTAAACAATGGAATACAAAAAGACACTAAGCCTTCCCAAGACACGCTTTCCAATGAAGGCAAATCTCGCTCAACGGGAGCCTGAAATGCTCAAGCGCTGGAAGGCCATGGACCTTTATGGGCACCTGAGAGAACAAGGACAGGGACGGCCCCCTTTCATACTTCATGACGGCCCTCCCTATGCAAATGGCCACATACACCTGGGTCATGCGATCAATAAGATCCTGAAGGACATAATTGTAAAATCTCACCATATGATGGGGTTTGATACGCCGTATGTACCGGGGTGGGACTGCCACGGACTGCCCATTGAGCATAACGTTGAGAAAGACTTGGGGTCCAAGAGGTTCAAGATGAGCAAGTTGGCCGTGCGTAAAGCATGCCGGCGCTATGCGGAAAAATTCGTACGCATACAGAAAGAAGAATTCTCAAGGCTTGGAATATTGGGAGACTGGGATAACCCTTATCTCACAATGACCTACGACTACGAAGCCTCCATCTGTAGGGAGTTTTGCCGCATATTTATGGATGGTCATGTCATTAAGAGTAAAAAACCAGTCTATTGGTGTTCTACTTGTGTGACTGCACTGGCAGAGGCTGAGGTAGAGTACGCCCCACACAAGTCTCCTTCCATTACAGTAAGATTTGCAGCCGGAGATGTCCTCAAACAGTGGCTTGAGGATCGTTTTGGAATGTTGGCTGGTCCTGCCTTTGCGCTTATCTGGACCACTACTCCCTGGACTCTGCCTGCCAACCTGGCAGTGGCGCTGCACCCTGACTATGACTATGTGGCTGTTGAGGTCCAGGTTGGGGGGGAAAAAGAAGTCTGGATACTGGCAGAGGGGAGGTTGCTTTCTACCCTGATTGACGCTGGTCTTGAGCAGAAAGATGCCAAAGTCCTCGGTACATTCAGGGGCGGAGATATTGAAGGAATGCATGTAAAACACCCATTCCTTGAAAGGGATAGTCTCCTCATTATCGCCCCTTATGTTACGCTTGATACAGGCACAGGCTGTGTTCACACAGCTCCGGGCCATGGAGCGGATGACTATGAAAGCGGCATCAGATACGGGCTTGATATCTATTCCCCTGTAGACGACTACGGCAGGTTTACATCAGAGATAAAGGAATTCGAAGGGGAAAACATCTTTAATGCAAATGACAAGATTGTTGAAATGTTGCGAGATAGGGGCAGTCTTGTGGCTCATGAGACCATTGAGCACAGCTATCCCCACTGCTGGCGTTGCAAAAAGCCGGTAATTTTTCGAGCGACCGCGCAGTGGTTCATCTCCATGGATGCAGGGGCGTTGCG
>JAIWFS010000217.1:0-2597 GCA_048631505.1 archaeon
ACACAGCCTCAGCAAGATACTTTTTGAGGAATCCACTACTTCAGGGATACGTCTGAACAGGTGTCAGAGGTATATTTTGCCTAGAAGGAATGGCATGGTTCCAACCAACTGGGGTAATGTGCGAGCCAAATTGATCACAAGGCCAGATGGTCGGTCCACAATTTCTCCTGAGTACGAGGCCTGCAAAGAAGTAGCACGCCGGTTCAATGTCCCCTTAGGTGCGGTTTATCAGGCTGTGAGCCAGATATCAGTTGAAGATTTCATAGATGAAGAAGGATCTGTCGTTCCTCAAGATTCAGGCGCTCACTCTTAATTTTGGCTCCCAAGACTTTGAATTTCAAAGATAGATTAATCCTTTTTCTGGCAAGCGGACTATTTCTGGGGTTGATCCCCTTTGCCCCGGGTACATTCGGGAGCCTTCTGGGCATTCCTCTCCACTGGCTCTTCAGTCATCTTCCAATTTTCCTGGGAATATGTTCTCTTGGATTTGTTATCCTGATATCTGTATGGATCTCAGGCAGGGCAGAGCTTTTACTGGGAAATAAAGATCCATCTCAAATAGTGATAGATGAAGTGGCCGGCATGGCAGTGGCGCTTGCGGGCGCCCCCTTTGAACCTTCTTTGATTATAGTTGCTTTTATATTTTTTCGTTTTTTTGACATCTGGAAGCCTTTTCCAATAAGATATATAGATAAATCTTTCCCCGGGGGATGGGGTATTGTGCTTGATGATGTTGCAGCCGGCGTTATGGCAAATTTGGCATGGAGACTGTGGGATTATATGGAAATTCTTGGACTTTCAAGGTAATTAGTCATGCATGGTGAAATTATAGCTATAGGAGATGAACTTGTATCCGGCAAGGTATTAAATACCACTGCCAGCTTTGCAGCTAATAAGCTCTTTTATGCTGGTTGCCAGGTGACCCGGATCACATCCATTGGTGATGATCCCGATGATATTGAAGAATGTCTGCTGGCAGCAATAAAGAGATCAGAATACGTTATCATCACAGGCGGGCTTGGTCCGACTACTGATGATATAACAAACGAGGTGACAGCCAAGGCCTTAGGGCGTCCCCTGGTCTTGAATGAGATGATTCTAGAGAAGATCAGGAGGGCGAAACAGCGGTTTGTCAATCCAGTTTTTTTGCCGGAAAAGTTGGCCTGGTTACCTGAAGGTGCTGAAGTCCTGAATCCCGAAGGTCGTGCTGCAGGATATCTCCTGGTCCACCAGGATACCCCTCTTTTTTTTCTGCCGGGAGTGCCTGGGGAGTTGGAAGATCACATGGTTCAGCGGGTTATCCCCAGGCTTAGCAAGTTTATTTCCAAAAAAATAAATATAAGACAGCAGACCTTCAAAGTCTTTGGCCTATCAGAGACAGAGATAAACGCCCTTTTTGAAAAGCTGGAATCCAGCCGGGATGGCTTGAGCATTGGTTATTATCCCAACTTTCCCGAAGTCAATGTAACTGCCACTGTAAAGGGCTTGAATCCGGAAAAAGTTACTGAAATTTTTCATATGGCATGTAACACCATAAAACAACTGCTGGACAAACATGTAGTTGCCGTCAATGAGGAAACTCTTGAGGAGATAGTAGGTAGACTTCTGCTGGAAAAAGGTGGTGTTCTTTCCCTTGCGGAGTCCTGTACAGGTGGTCTGGTAAGCCAACGGGTGACCAGCATTCCCGGCAGTTCCCGGTGGTTTGAAAGGGGAGTAATTACCTATAGCAACAAGTCAAAGGAAGATCTCCTTGGGGTCTCTCGCGAGACATTATCCCTCTATGGCGCAGTGAGTTCCCAGACTGCCGTGGAAATGGCAGATGGTGTAAAACGCTTGGCCGGTACAGGCTATAGCCTTGCTATTACCGGTATTGCCGGTCCATCCGGAGGTACTGCTCAAAAGCCTGTGGGCACAGTCTATATTGCTTTATCAACCCCTGAACGGACAGTAGCCGAGCAATTCCGATTTGCCGGAACAAGACACATGATACAGACATTGGCAGCGGAAACTGCTCTTGATTTGCTGAGACTGTATTTAAGTTATGGTACGTACTTTCCTGGCAATAGACCTGCCGGGCACACAGCGTAAGATACTTGAAGAACATCAGGGCCGGTGGAAGTCCGCCAAGGCGGATGTGAGGTGGATCTATCCGTCCAATATGCACCTGACACTCAAATTTCTGGGTGAAATTCAGGAATCAAGTACGGAGAACGTGATAGCTGTCTGCAAAGAGGTCTGTTGCCTTCACAGGGGTTTTTCTTTGTTTTTAAATGGTACAGGCATCTTTCCAAACCTTAGACGACCCCGGGTACTGTGGATCGGAGTCGGAGGTAAAACAGATCTTCTGTGCAAACTGCAAAACAGTATTGAAACAGCCTTGGAGGAAAAGGGCTTCCCACGGGAAGACCGTGCCTTTACGTCTCACTTGACTGTAGGCCGGATCCGCTCTCCACGCAGACTTTCACGGCTTCTCGAAGTATTTTTAAAGGATGAGATCGTAATGGAGCCTTTTACAGTAAAAGAAGTAATAGTATACAAAAGCCAGCTAACTCACCGTGGACCTATATACAGTCCTCTGGCCAAATGCCCTTTAATGA
>JAIWFS010000218.1:0-2595 GCA_048631505.1 archaeon
GGATCATCCTGAGCTTAAAGCCGAATTGGAAAAGCTCAAGGTGGCACTGGAGGCAGGGGCCCACACGATAATGGATCTTTCCACAGGAGGTCCGATAAAGGAGATCCGCCAGGCTATCAGAGATGCCTGTCCCGTACCTCTTGGCACAGTTCCTATTTATCAGGCCGCTGTTGAGACAGTGGAGCGGCGCAAGTGCTCAGTGTGCGAAATGGATGTAGACGACCTGCTGAGGGTAATTGAGGAACATGGTCAGGAGGGAGTTGACTTCGTGACAATTCACTGCGGTCTGACTCTCAAGGCTGCGGAGCATCTCCGGTTGAGGGAACGCGTAATGGGGGTGGTTAGCAGAGGAGGTTCCTTCATCCTGGAGTGGATGATGTACAACCAGAAGGAAAATCCCCTCTTTGAGCGTTTTGATGATATCCTGGCAATAGCTCGGGAGCACGAGCTCACTTTGAGCCTTGGTGACGGCCTCAGGCCCGGGTGCCTGCTGGACGCAACAGACGGCGCACAGGTGCATGAGCTGATAGTCCTGGGTGAGCTCACACTGAGGGCATGGGACGCGGGTGTACAGGTAATAATTGAAGGGCCTGGTCATATGTCAATGGACCAGATACCGGCCAACGTTCTTTTGGAAAAGAGGCTCTGTCACGGGGCCCCATTTTATGTGCTTGGTCCCCTGGCAACTGATATTGCCCCTGGGTACGACCATATTACCAGTGCCATTGGCGGGGCCATTGCTGCTGCAGCCGGGGCTGACTTTCTCTGTTACGTGACACCTGCCGAACACCTGAAGCTGCCGTCACTGGAAGATGTGAAAGAAGGGGTAATTGCTTGTCGCATTGCGGCCCATGCGGCTGACATAGTGAAGGAAGTCCCCGGTGCCATAGAAAAAGATCGAATGATGGCCGAGGCCAGGCACCGCCTTGACTGGAAGACCCAGATAGAGCTTTCCATAGACCCTGAAAAGGCCCGTCTCTATCGTGAAGAAGGCGGGGAATACCATGGATCCACCTGCACGATGTGCGGGGAATACTGCGCAATCAAGACCTATCAAAGGGCGATGAGAAAAGGCCGGGAGGCAAGGGGCGATGAAAAAGAGATCCTTAAGGTGCTTGGACGTATCTCAGAGTGATTTCGAGCCTGCTATTCCCTGTTTTCTGAGCCCGGATTGTGCCGGCCTTGCCTTGGTCCTGAGGAAATGAATCCGGGTCCAGTGCTTACCATTGCCGGTTCCGACTCAGGTGGTGGCGCCGGTCTCCAACAAGACCTGAAAGTCTTTACGGTTCTTGGGTCCTATGGCTCAAGCGTTGTTACCGCACTGACTGCTCAGAACACCCTCGGGGTCCATGCTGTTGAGCCCGTAGCTCCGGATTTTGTTGGGAAGCAGCTTGATGCCGTACTTGAAGACATCCGCCCAACAGCCATCAAGACCGGTATGCTGGCCAACGCAGCAATTGTGGAGATTGTTGCGGATTGTCTGGGTCGGCATATTAATAAAGATACCATACTGGTGGTAGACCCTGTCATGGTTTCCAAAAACGGGCATCGACTCCTGGAACAAGATGCCGTAGATGTCCTAAGGACCAGGCTCCTTCCTCTTGCGGACGTGTTTACACCCAATATTCCAGAGGCTGAAGTCCTTCTCGGCCGGCACATCCAGACACTGGAAGACATGCGACTTGCTGCCGTTGATCTCCTCAAGCTCTCAGATTGCCCTTCTGTCATTCTGAAAGGAGGCCATCTCCATGACCGGGATCCTGTGGATGTTCTTGCCCATGAAGAAGGGGTTTTAGAGATAACAGGGACCCGCATTCCCACACGGCACACCCATGGAACCGGCTGCACCTTTTCTGCCGCACTGTTGGTGTTTTTGGCTCGTGGACTGGGAATAGAAAATGCCGCCCAGAAGGCCAAAGAGTTTGTGACCCGGGCAATCAGGGGAGCAGTGCCTGTTGGCAAGGGTATAGGGCCAACGAATCCTTTGAGTGTAATCGAAGATGATATTGCTCGTTATCCCGTAATTGAAGCCCTTGAGAAGGCGTGGATGCGTCTTTTGTCGCTCCCGTGTCGCTCTTTGGTCCCAGAGGTTCAAATGAATCTTGGCTATGCCCTTCCGTGGGCAAGTTCTGTGCAGGATGTGGCTGCTTTTCCCGGAAGGATTGTAGGCCTGGAAGAAGGTGTGGCAAGGATAAGGGGTCCTGCATATGGGGTCTCAAGCCATGTGGCCAGGATAATATTGACCGCGATGGGCCATGATCGTGGATACAGGTCTGCCATGAATATCCGCTATGATCTCGGGTATCTTAAGCGGGCACAGGACCTTGGTTACTCAATGGCTGAGTTCTCCAGAAAGGACGAACCTGAGGAGGTAAAATTCAAGGAAGGCTCTACCCTGGTATGGGGCGTAAAGAGGGCCATTGAAGGGGCCGGTATGGTGCCGGACATCATACATGATGCAGGAGATATAGGAAAAGAGCCGATCATTCGAGTCCTGGGACACGATCCATTGGAAGTGGTTGACAAGGCCTTGAGATTGGCTGGTTTTTCGTAGCTTTTATAATGAGCCTACAGTGGGAATCGATTCGAATACAA
>JAIWFS010000219.1:0-2588 GCA_048631505.1 archaeon
GTTTTGATCAACCGTAAACCGTGAACTGTGAACTGTTACGATATCTTTATGGTCAAGATCTTCGATCGCCTCCGGCAGGAAAGGGTAAAAGATTAAAAGAACAAAGGGCTATAAAGTCCTGGCGCAACGAAATCCGATGAGGCCGTCCCCGATCTTCGGATAGTACCCGAGGCGGTTCGCACAGCGGGCGTTGTCCCGGCAATCGTTCCAAGAACCGCCCCGCAGTACCCTGTATGGGTCCTTTTTCCCGTACCAACTATCAGTCCACTCCCATACATTTCCCGCCATGTCGAAACATCCAAAGGGGCTTCTCCCTTCCGGGAATTTGTCCACTTGAGAGGTTCCGCCAATGCCGCTCTCCTGGTATTGCATAAGGAACCATCAAACTCATTCCCCCAGGGGTACTTCGCACCTTCTGTCCCCCTGGCCGCCTTTTCCCATTCCTCCTCTGAAGGAAGCCGTTTGCCGGCCCACATTGCGTAAGCTTCAGCACCGTGCCAGGATACATAAATAACAGGGTGGCGCTCTCGCCCTTTTTCAACGATGTATCCATTGAGTCCTTTGGTTATTCTGCATTTTTCTCCAAAAAAACTTCCAGTCAGATTAATCCATTTTGCCAATGTGTTATTATCAGGCCTTTTTTGATTCAGAAACTCACAATACTGTTTGTTCGTGACTGGAAAAACGTCCATATAAAACGCGGGCAGGTCAATCACTCTCTGGGGTTTTTCATCACTGCGAGCCTCCGGGTCATCCTCTCGGCTGCCGTAAAGAAAGGGACCTGCAGGGACCAGGACCATCTCTGAGTCGTCAATGGCTGTCCTTAATCTGTCCGGGACCTCTTCGGCAGGTTTTATGATACCCTCGGCAGCGCCGAGAAACTCCAGGGCCTCAAAAGCCGACCTTGCAATTTTCAGGTCCTTATCAATCACAACCTCTTTCAGGGCATGTACAACCTTTTTACTGCTTATTCCCTTTAATAAACGAATGACATTTGACCTGGTCTCGGAGGCCAGTTCCGTATTGTGAAGAGCGGTGATAAAGGGTCTGGAGGGTTTGCTGACGGCATCTGCAAGCGCGTCCGCAGCCAGGCTGATCTCTTTTTTGAACTTGTCCGTTGGGATGAGCTTCTCCATAAACTCTTCAATAACAGAGGGATTATCAAGGGCCAGACAAAGGAGAATGACCTCTTTCCACCACCTGTTCCCGTAATTTGACAGGAGGGTATCGATCGCCCTCTTGTTTCTGATCTGCTCGGCCGCCAGATATTCCTGAAAACTGAGATGGGTAAACCCGTAGTCTGTTCCGCTGTATCCCATGAATATACCGCTCCTGTCCCTGATGTTTGTGAGCAGGGCCTTGGAGTCGATGTCTTGCTTGCCGATATCCTCAAGCGGATCTTCGATCACCTTCCTTATCTCATCCAGCGGCGCTGACCTCCGCTCATCGACCTCGTGAAGCCAAAGAGCCAGGGGCTGGAGTATATTTCTTGCCTCATGGGCCGTTAAAAGGACATCGAGCCCTTTTGCCATATCCCATTTTTCAAGCAGGACGTTTGTGCATTCCTCGTAAAGCTCGACCCTGCGCTGCGGCAGTCTTCCCCTGTCACGGTGGACAAGGGCGATAATCTGCAGCAGCAGCGGGTTTACGGCCAACTTCACTAAATGTTCAGCCTTTTCGATCCTCTCCACCAGAACAAGGGCCTCATCACCCCCCTTTTTCCGTAATTTATTCTCATCTCCCTCTGGATGAAGGGCTACTTCCACGGCCTCGAACCACCTGATAAGAAATTCCCTGGCCTCTTCCGGGGTGAAATCCCGAATCGAGAGTTCCAGGAGATTCCCTTCAAGCCTGCTTTTGCCAAGGTAACCTCCATACCTGGAGGTCATAACAAACCTTGTATATGGCAAAACCTTTCTTGCCTTTTCTATCCATTTGCAGGTCTTTATCCTTTTGTCCTCGCTTGCTACTTCATCAAGACCGTCAAGGAGCATGATCCCCCGTCCCTTGGCAAGAACGCTTTTCAGGTAATCATCCGGGACCGAGTGGTCCTTCAAACAGCAGCATCTCTTGATAAAATCAAGAAATCCCTCTGCCTCAGGGTCTTTTAATTCCCTCAAAGGGGCGAAAAAGGGGATGATGTCCGGTCCGATACCGAGTTTTTCTCTGCCTTCACCTTTGACCAGCATAACCAAGATATACTTGAGAAGTGTGGTCTTCCCTGACCCCGGATCACCAAGGATCACCATGTCCTTTGTGTTAAACCGGTCAGCGGCCTCAAAAGCGGCCTTTATATCCAGGGCGGGCAGGTCTCCCAGGCCCATCTTCTCCTGCATTCTTTTTTTGCCGTCAAGATTGAACTCAAATTCCCTGGCGTGTATCTTTGCACGCATATTGATGTACACCCGCTCAAGCTCAATCGGGACCCGCAATGTGGTCTCAAATCCCTGGGTTGGAAGATGACGGTGTTCGTTAAGGGCTGCCTGCAGATACGGCTTAAAGACTTCATCCTCATCGCCTGGTGTTGTCCTGGGAGGTCCCGGGGTTGGCTTTTTGCCTGTGCCGGGCATATCAAAGACAGCTTTGCC
>JAIWFS010000220.1:0-2577 GCA_048631505.1 archaeon
CAGTGAATAGTCGCAAGACGTAATCTACCCCAACTTATTGAGAAGTTACGATTTATGCTGAAAATTGCTGTAAAAACTTTGCGCCTTTGCGTGAAATTTTTCTTCATATAAAGGATTTAGATAATGAGTACATATAAAATTGCTGTTATCCCAGGGGACGGTACAGGCCCTGAAGTTATAAATGAAGGAGTGAAGGTCCTCAAGACCGCATCTGATCGTTTCGGATTTGAGCTTGATTTCACCTGGTATGATTATGGTGGAGAGCGGTATCTGCGAACAGGAGAGGTCCTCCCAGATGGAGCGGTGGAAGATCTCAAGCAATACAAAGCCATTTATCTCGGGGCCATTGGTCATCCGGATGTAAAGCCGGGTATTCTGGAAAAAGGGATACTTCTTGCCCTGCGATTTGCGCTGGACCAGTATATAAATCTTCGACCGGTCATCCTCTATCCCGGCGTAGATACACCCCTAAAGCATAAGGGACCCGAGGATATAGATTTCGTAGTTGTCCGGGAGAATACCGAAGGCCTTTATGCCGGGGCGGGTGGTGTGCTCAAGAAAGGCACTCCGGATGAAGTCGCTGTTCAGGAATCCATCAACACCAGAAAGGGTGTGGAGCGATGCATCCGTTTTGCCTTTGAGTACTGCAAGCGTCGCAATCAGAAAAAGAAACTGACCCTCTGTGGAAAGACCAATGTCCTTACCTATGCCTTTGACCTGTGGGAACGTACGTTCTATGATGTGGCCGGGGAGTACCCTGATATTGCAACAGACTATGCCCATGTGGACGCCACCTGCATGTGGATGGTCAAGAACCCCGAATGGTTTGATGTAATAGTCACTGACAACATGTTCGGGGACATCATTACGGACCTTGGGGCCATGATACAGGGAGGCATGGGGATTGCCGCAGGAGGTAATCTCAATCCGGAGGGTGTCTCCATGTTTGAACCTATAGGTGGCTCGGCCCCCAAGTATACGGGGAAAAATGTCATTAATCCCCTGGCTGCCATATGTGCCGGCCAGATGATGCTGGACTACCTGGGCGAGATCGAGGCCGCAAAGGCTATTGAAGATGCAGTTAAGAAGGTGGTCAGCCAGGACCTGAAGAGCCTTTCTGCCGGCAGGATGGGCTACAGTACAACCGAGGTAGGGGATTTGGTGATTGAGGAATTAAAGGATTGAGTGATTTGGTGATTGTGGAGGAGTTATGGCAAAGACTTTTAATGTTGCAGTAGCCGGTGCCACCGGTGCGGTCGGCCAGACCATGATAAGGGTTCTGGAGGAACGGGATTTTCCTGTGGGAGAGATCCGTTTTTTGGCCTCTGAGCGTTCCGAAGGAAAGGAGCTCTCCTTCAAGGCAGAAAAGGTCCGGGTCCGGAAGCTTGATCACGACTCCTTTGATGGTATTGATATCGCAATTTTTTCTGCCGGTGGAGACAGGAGCCTCACCTTTGCTCCTTCGGCTGCCAAGGCCGGCGCGGTAGTTGTGGACAACTCGAACGCATGGCGCATGGATCCCGAAATCCCTCTGGTGGTGCCGGAGGTGAACCCCCATGCTGTTTCAGGCTACAAGGCAAAAGGCATTATAGCCAATCCTAATTGTTCCACCATCCAGATGGTTGTGGCCCTTAAGCCATTGTATGACTATGCCCGGATAAAACGCATTGTCGTATCTACTTATCAGGCCGTATCGGGTTCTGGAAAAAAGGCCATAGTTGAGCTTGAGGATCAGGTGAAGTCCTGGGCCGAGGGCAGGACTCTTGAGTCCAAGGTCTATCCGCACCAGATCGCCTTTAATTGCCTTCCCCACATAGATGTCTTCCTGGACAATGGCTACACCAGGGAAGAGATGAAAATGGTGAATGAGACCAGAAAGATCATGGAAGATCCTGAGATCCAGGTCTCTGCAACTGCTGTAAGGGTACCTGTGTTCTATAGTCACTCTGAGGCCGTCAATGTGGAGTTCGAACAGAAGATCAGCGCATCCAAGGCGAGAGAACTCCTTTCCAAGGCACCGGGGATTAAGGTCGTTGATGACCTGTCACGGAATGTCTATCCACTTGCCCTGGATGCCGAAGGACAGGATCTGACCCTTGTCGGCAGGATACGGGAGGATATCTCCCAGGCCAACGGACTTGATTTCTGGGTGGTGGCTGACAATATCAGGAAAGGCGCGGCCACAAATGCCGTTCAGATAGCAGAGTTGCTGGCAGAGAAATATCTTTAGATTAGCATAGTAGGCTGTAGGCTGTAGGCTGAAAGGTAAAAACTTAAGACTTAAAACCTAAAACAGAAAATATAGCTTCTTTCAATTGATTTAAGCTAACAGCCTTCAGCCTTCAGCCTTTATTCCACCTAAAAGGAGGTCTGTCATGACGGAGAAAGCAGGTCACTATTCCGCGGATTTTGAGAAGGCATTGCAAATAGGGCGTCCGCCCAATGTATATAAGCTTTTCCCCAACTCAAAGGCCCTGCTGGTGAGCGGCAAGGTCATTGACAGGGCGATGCGGGCCAAAGGAAAGGCCATGACCATTGCAGCTAATGGCAGAAATCATCTTGTCATTCGTGGCGTTT
>JAIWFS010000221.1:0-2571 GCA_048631505.1 archaeon
TGTGTTTCACTATGACGGCAGCAGGGCTTTTGGCAAGAAATTTCAGTATATTAAGAGAATTATCTACGTCAGTGAGATTGATCTTGCCGGGGTGCTTGCCGGCCTGAATCATATCCGCTTCGTTTATTGAGCTTACCAGACCGTTTCCAGCCTCAATATAAGAGCAGTCACCCAGGACAAGGTTTCCGTTTACGAGTTCGTAAAGTGCTGCTTCCTGGTCCGGGTTTTCTCCATAACGGATACCTTTTTCTTCCAGCTCTCCGGTCTTATCGTTTTTTATCTTCCAGGTCCGTTTGCGATAGATCAGTGTTTGATCCCCGAAGGATATGCGGAGTTCTAGAGGAAACTGGTCCCCAAGTATTGTCTTATACATCTGTTTCAGGTCTTTCATCAGTGGTTTCCTCCTCTTGTTATCAGGTACGGAATATTAACTAGCTGGCAACTATTCAGGTTGAAGGTTGAAGGCTGAAGGATTTCAAACATTTTGCAATGATCGAACAGAGATGAATCCTCTAAACTAATACTGCAATCTCGTCAGCCAACTCAAATGCCCGCAGTTTTGTGTGATCACTCATGATTTGTCCCTATTAGCCTTCTACCTTCAGTCTATCCACCTGAATTACACTATCTGAAGCACAATATAGCCGGAGTCTATGATCCGTCAATGGAACGAATGAACAGTATGCTGATCTATCAGAGAAAAAACAAAAAACCAGAACGCTATTTGAATGGCCAGTACCACAAGGATATGCCAGCCCACCTTTTTTTTATTGGCTTCCTGCTCCCAGGGGACGGCCAAGCCAAGGCAGCATACAAAATTATACATTACATAGCACTCAAGGGCGAAGGGGGGAAAACCCAGAAATCCCAGGACAGGCATCTCAAAGAGTTTTATGTCTCCCACAAAGGGAACCGTATATATCCATTTGGATTTTGCCCAAAAGTTCCAGAATTCCCACAGCAGGCCGCATACCATGCCGGCGATCAGGAGCTGAATGGCTTTTTGAGGTCTTCCGTTTGAGAGGTCCTTAAGTAAACTGGGCCCTTTCATCCTTGCATTTATAGGATCTAACAGGAAGACAAATCCCCCCCACACCAATGGAAAGAAATATTTAGGCAGAAATACGGAAAAGGCCAAAAAAATCAGTCCTGTTGCCAAAGAGGTCTTCTCAATTGTAGGCGTTATCGCAAAGGGTCGGGTCTTTACTTGCTCTGAGATCCCCAAGGTCTTTATCAGGTAGTATGTCTCAAAGAGGCCTGGAAGGACTGTGGCAAAGGCAAGGGTGTAGCCGGGCCATCTGAAGTAAGGGTTTGATACGAGTTCTACGTAGTGCCAGTTCTGGAGCCTTAAGTTGAAGAGTTCAAAGATCAGCCATATGGTTACAGACCATGTGACCAGCGAAAGAAAACCAACCGGCCTGCCTTTAATGGGCGACCATCCGCGTTGCTTGTAAATCAGGCCATCAGCCAGGATTATATAGGGCCACCAGGCAAGGATATAAAAATAGTCCTGTACGACAGGGACCTTGAGTAAAAGAAAGACCTCAGCGACAGCCAGGACCGCAAGTGCCCCCAGGGCATAGCCTGGGAGCAGACCTCGACTATTTTGATCCTTTCTGAGCGGTGTCATCCTCTGAAAGCCCCAGGCGTTTCTTTATGGCTTGCTCTTTAAGCACACCTGAATGATACTTCCCGTCTGTAAAGATATAGGTCGGAACGCCTGTTATACCCTTTTGCTGCAGGAAGCGGAGAGTATCTTCAATCTTGGTTTTCCCTTCCTGACACTGGTTTTCCGATTTGTACCCGCTGTGAAGGCCTTCCAGTCCCTTATTGTCACAAATGACGGATATGCATTGCTCCTTTGCACCCTTATGCATGCGGAGGGGGAACAGCAGGATCTTTAACTGGATTTCTCCTGCTTCTGCCATATTGACGACTATTTCCTCTGCTTTTTTGCAGTATGGGCATTGCGGGTCTGTAACGAAGTAAACAACTTCCCCTTTTGAACCTACGGTAAAGGCAGTGAGGTCTTCAAGACGTTTAATATCGGAATCAGTAAAACGATTGAGTTCATCAATTGCCTCTTTGGTGATATTAGTTCCATCTGAGGTCTTAAAGACCTGGCCGGTGATCAGGAATTCCCCCTTTGAGTCAGTGTATAAGATGCGGTTTTGGCCCTTGAAATTCACCTGAACTTCGCAAAGCCCCGGGACAGCACCTGGCTGGATCTTTATGACACGGATGTCTTGCTTGAAGGTATCTACCACCTTCTGTTGTATGGCCTCCTTGGAAGGACAGGCAGACGCAAGGCAGTCTTGGGCCTGGACCAGGAAAAAGAGGGGCGTTAGTAATAGAGTCAGATAACTAAGAATGGACATTTTTGAGTTCTCCTTCATAAAAATAGAGTTTAAAGTTTGAAGTGAGCTAAAGTGCCTAAAGTTGAGTGGCTTAACATTCATAGTCAACCACCACCCTTAAAAGGGGTGGCTTGGATGGTGACCCTAAAAGGGTCTTTGTCTGAATACTGTTCACCGCCAAGACGCAAAGAACGCTAAGTTTAATTCCTTTTTG
>JAIWFS010000222.1:0-2562 GCA_048631505.1 archaeon
GAATGACAAGTCGCCTGGCGACAACGTAAAACTTGCTTCGCCTAAAGGCGAGGGGTTTCAGCCATCCCCGAGAGGGACACCAATATCAAGTAGCTAACAGCTAAAGGCTAATCGCTCAATTTAAGTTAAAGGAACTTTAGACTATCCGGTATTTAAGTTAATGTTACTTTCAAGTACATTAGCTGAAGACAGCTCGTCTATATGAGCCTTTGGAGCTCCAGACGTGTTTCATGGATCTGTATGCTTTTTCAAAGGATTGCGCTCCAATGGCATGAAAAGGAAATGACCACTCTGAATGCAAAAAACATTCTGCTGGTCCATCCGCTTGGCTATCGGATAGAAGCTGCGGGCAGGGACATCTCCAGAATGGCAAACATCATGCCTCCTCTGGGGCTGGCAAGCATAGCGGCCTTTCTCAAAAAACAGGGAAATGATGCCGCCATTATCGACTACTACGCCCGGCCTGACTCGGATCGTTTTGTCCGTGATTATCTGTTGACAGAACAACCGGCCTTTATAGGCGTGAGCTGCACCACATCGAGCTTTCTTGACGCAGTCCGCATCGTAAAAATCGCCAAGAGTATCTTGCCCAACATCCAGGCGGTATTGGGCGGTCCCCATGTTTCGGCCATGAAAGAACGGGTCCTGGAAGACTTCCCTGTTATTGATTTTGTCGTTGTAGGTGAAGGGGAGCAGACCCTTGCCGAACTGATGGAGTGTGGCGGGGAAGAGGCTGCCCTGATTCAGGGTGTAATATACCGGGATGCCGGAGGAGATGCCTGTTTCACCGGTTATCGGGACAAAGGGATTGTGCTCGACACCCTTCCGTTTCCTGCCTACGAGGAACTGGAAGGGTACCCCGAAGCCTACAGGCTGCCCATATTCAATTATCCCAAGGTTCCCAATACCAGTTGTATATCCAGCCGTGGTTGCCCTTATGCCTGCAGCTATTGTGACCGGTCGGTATTCCGGCGCAGTTTCCGTTATAACTCAGCCGAGTATATGTATCACCACCTGCGCTATCTGAAGGAACGCTTCGGGATACGGCACATCAATTTCTATGACGATCAATTTACTTTCAACCGCAAAAGGATTGATGAATTTACACAGATGCTGATAGACAGCCCATTGGAAATGAGTTTTAACTGTGCTGCGCGGGCTGAACATATTGATTTGGATCTGCTTCGACAGATGAAGGCAGCGGGATGTTGGATGATCAGCCTTGGAATTGAAACCGGTGACGAGAATCTCCTGGCCCAACACCGGCAGCATGTAAACCTGCAACAACTGGCAGACAAAATACGCTTGATCAAACAGGCAGGGATCCGTACTAAAGGACTTTTGATGATGGGGTTGCCGGGTGAGACGGAAGACAGCATCAAGAAGAGCATGGACTATGTATTCTCCCTCCCCATTGACGATTTTAACCTGGCCAAGTTTACTCCATTCCCCGGCTCTCCCATTTATCAAAACATCCATGAATTAGGAGAGTTTGATGAAGACTGGGAAAAGATGGACTGCATGCATTTCCAGTTCATTCCCAAAGGGATGACCAAGGAGCAAATGGAGAAACTTTTCCAGAAATTCTACAAGACCCATTTTATGCGCCCGAAAGTCCTTTTAGGTTATGCGGCCATGCTCTGGCGCTCACCTGATAGTTGGTTACGTTTTTTGCAGAATATGGGAGATTTTCTCAGATTTGCCAGAAGCAATAAACGACTTGGAGAGGTTTTGAAAAGATGAACGTCGAACATCGAACATCGAACATCGAACATCGAACGTCCAACGTCGAATGAAAAACGAATATTCAATACCGAACATTCAACGGTACACGCTGAATGAGTTTTAACGATCTCCGGGTCTCCCTAACTTCCTTTAATAAGATACGAAGCTTATGGATAAAGTCCTTTTTCCCCATTCAATATTCGATGTTGGACGTTCGATGTTCGATGTTCATTGGTCCATCCGGTGAACGATTACGATGTTATGCATAAGGAACGTGTTATGGAAAAACCACGCACAGTATTGATTACAGGCGCCAGCCGGGGTATCGGAGCTGCCATTGCCAAAAGACTGGCCGGCGCAGGCTATGATATCTGGCTCAATTATCGCTCCTCGCATGAAGCGGCCGCATCTGTAAAAAATGACATAGAGGCCCAGGGACAGCGCTGTACTCTTTTGCCCTTTGATGTGGCTGACGAATTGGCTGTAGACAAGGCCCTCACTCCATTGCTGGATGAGGAAGTGCCATTTGCTTTAGTCCACAATGCCGGAGTCACCCGTGACACAGTGGTGGCCCTGATGCGTCGGGAGGATTGGGATACTGTGCTCAACGTCCACCTGACCGGTTTCTTTCTGCTGACGCGTATTCTGTTAAAGGTCATGCTGTCCAAAAGACGCGGCCGGATCATTGCCATAGCCTCTGTGTCAGGGGAGACAGGCCTGGCAGGTCAGGTTAACTACTCTGCGGCAAAGGCAGGTCTCATAGGGGCATCCAAGGCCCTTGCCAGGGAGGTGGCCAAGCGCAACATACTGGTCAACGTGGTGTCACCGGGGCTCATT
>JAIWFS010000223.1:0-2560 GCA_048631505.1 archaeon
ATCGCCTTCCCTGTATCATGGCCCCGGTTGACATATCGAACAGCCTGAGTTCGGCTGTCAGGGAATCGCCTCTTTTTTCCATGGAACCCTTGACCAGATAGTCCAGGCGGAATTTACTCCAGTCCACACCCGGCCTACCTCCATAGCTGGCTGGATCAAGTACTGAAAAGAAGCCATGAAAGATGAGATCATCTGAAAGTACCTTTGAAATCTTTCGGCCCAGAAGATCATTCTCAAAGGTGCTCGGCGTAACATCTAAGTAGGGAACAGCAATAGGGATCTTTTGCAGATAAGGCGAAGTTATATCTATATAGAGCCTCGCCTCAACCAAAGAGGGGCTGAATATCAGAAAAACAAGGCAAAAGATCCAACTCAATGTCTTTTTGTAAATATTTTTATCTTTCATAATTTATAACTATAACCCCACTTCACCCGGTCTGAACCTGATTCCTATTTCCAGCGGACCGGGTCTCAAGGCCCGAGGCAATGGAGGGAAAGGGCTTGCCTTTTGTACTGCTCTCATGGCCGACTGGTCAAACAGGGCATGACCTGACTTATGTTCATGCTCGGCCTTGACTACCCTTCCGTCCTGCGCAATTCGAACCACCACAATGGATGTCAGGCCGGTCTTGTCAAGGAGTTGCTCAGGAAGAACCCAGTGGTTCCGGACCCTGGCCCAAATCTCGGTACAATAGAGCCTGAGCACTTCATTCTGCTGTCCGCTCCCTGCCCCTGTTCCAGCAGCCGTTGTTGCGGTTCTTTTTGTCTTGGCCTTAACGCTGGATCTTATGGCGCTCAATCTATTCTTGATAACGGCTTCTGACTCTTTTTCCTTTACACGTTCCTCAAGATTCTTTAAACGCTTACTCAAGAGTTTCTCTGTATCCTTGGTGGCAACCGGTTTTGGCTTAGGCTTCTTAGTGGTCTTAGGCTCCTTGGGGCGTAGAGATACGGCCTTTTTCGGCTTTGGCTTTGATTTTGTTGGCGGAGGCGCTACTTTTGCCTCTTTTTTTTTGACTTTTTGGATCTTTGGTTTTGGTTTAACAATCGGAGCCTGCTTTTTTGGTTCAGCAGCCTTTGGCGAAGGCAGGTCAACTGTCTCAAAGAGTTTAACAGTATATACCGGTGGCATTGGTCGAGATCTTTCCCATAAATTGGGCGCAACTATAGAGAGTACAGCCAACGCAAGGTGTATCCCAATGGCCCCTATGAACGCAGACTTCCAATTCTCGTTAACCTGACCTGCTATCCCCTTTGACATTCTTCTTTGACTCAGATCGTTTATGTTTCTTTTTAGAAGGCTCCAGGGGCTCTGTCACCAGGCCAAGATCCTCTATGCCCGCTTCACGAATTGTTGCCATCACTCTGGCAACCGTCCCATAGGCAACGGCCCTGTCTGCTTTGAGGAGGACCTGTTGGGCCAGTCCCTCGTGCTTCATCTCGGCAAGGCGCCGTTTTAAAACCTCTTGGTCCACAGCGACTTTGTTGAGATAGACTTTCCCCTTCTCATTAACCGTGATAACTATGTTCTTCTTCTTTTGGGGAAGGGACTTGGCCGTGGTCTTTGGGAGCTTAACGTCCAGCCCCTTGGTCATCATTGGTGCCGCGACCATGAAGATGATCAACAGCACTATGACCACATCTACCAGGGGCGTCACGTTTATTTCGGACATATAGCGCCGTTTACCGTTTCCCTGTCCTGAATTATTAGCCATTTAGTCCTCTCTTATGGTTCCTGAGAAGTCCCCTTGCCATGAAGGAGTTGCCTTTCCACAGTATTTAAAAAATCGTTTGAAAATCCCTGGAGTTGAATCTCCAGCCTGCCCATCCAACTCATAAAACCATTAAATGCAATGACTGCGGGTATCGCGGCTGCAAGGCCTGCGGCTGTAGCAACCAGGGCCTCTGAGATACCAGGGGCTACTGTAGCAAGACTTGCCGAGCCCTTGAGTCCAATACTGTGAAAACTTTTCATGATTCCCCACACAGTACCAAAGAGGCCGATAAAAGGGGCGGCATTTCCAGTAGTTGCCAGAAAGGGAAGTGTACGTTCCATGGCTGCCAACTCTTCCTGAATACCCTTGTTAAGGCTTCTTTCCAGGGTCTCAAGCCACACCCTCAGGCCAATAGCCGTATCCTGGGCCTTAGGACATTTCTGAAGACGCTTCAACTCTTTATATCCTTCAAGAAACACTCCTGCCATAGGGGTCTCCGGCATTATCCTTGCGTGGTTGTAAGCCTGAGTGAGGCTAGGACTTTCCCAAAAGAGCCTTTCAAAATTTTCATTCCCAAGTCTTGCCTGACGAAATCGCTTGATCTTTGCAAATATTACGGTCCAGCAAAGGATTGAAAAGACCACTAGCATTATGAGAACCAATTTGACCACAGGTCCTGCCCCTATCATCATGGTCCATACGTTCGCCGTTGTATCAACCTCCATATTTGATGTCCTCCAGACAAATAATTAGTGCTTTAAAGGTAACTGTTCAAGGAACGTTGAAATTAGAAATTAGAAATTTGGCCTACTTGCTTTCGTTTCATCTCTCCCCAATTTCTAATT
>JAIWFS010000224.1:0-2555 GCA_048631505.1 archaeon
AATACTGATTACAGGGTCAAACACAACTGAGAACCATCCGGTGCTCTCCTCCTTTGTAAAGCGGGCTGTAGTTTACAAGGGAGCAAAGTTGATCGTGATCGATCCCCGCAAGATCCCCATCACGCGCTTTGCTGATATCTGGCTGAGGCCTAACCTTGGAACGGATGTGGCCTATATTAACGGAATGATGCACGTTATCATCAAAGAAAACCTTTATGATGAGGATTACGTCACATCCCGTACTGTGGGACTGGATGACTTGAAAAAGACCGTCGAGAAGTACACCCCTGAATATGTGGAAGAAATCACAGGAATCCCCAGGGATAAGCTTATAGAGGCGGCCCGTCTTTATGCGCAGGCACCTGCAGCGTCGATCCTTTACGCCATGGGCATCACCCAGCACACCACAGGTACTGATAACGTAAAATCTCTCGCCAATTTGGCCATGCTATGCGGGAACGTGGGCATAGAGGGTGGCGGGGTTAATCCGCTTCGAGGTCAAAACAATGTCCAGGGCGCCTGCGACATGGGTGCCCTGCCTAATGTGTACACAGGGTACCAGCCGGTGGTCGATCTTGCTATCCGTGACCGCATGGAAAAGGCCTGGGGCGTGGAAAAGCTCCCCGAGAATCCCGGTATTACAGTAACCGAAATGATGGAAAAGGCCCATGAAGGAGAGATGAAGGTCCTGTATATCATTGGTGAGAACCCCATGATCTCAGATCCTGACTTAAACCATGCCAGGAAAAGCCTGGAAAACCTGGATTTCCTTGTGGTGCAGGATATATTCCTTACGGAAACGGCCCAAATGGCAGATGTGGTGCTCCCTGCTGCGTCCTTTGCCGAGAAAGAGGGGACTTTTGTCAATACAGAAAGAAAGGTCCAGTTAATTCGCAAGGCAGTGGAACCCCCTGGGGATGCAAAGGAAGACTGGAAGATTATTGCCGACCTGTCAGGCCGAATGGGATACCCGATGAATTACGGGAGCGCAAAGGATATCATGGAGGAGATCGCCGGAGTCACCCCATCTTACTGCGGGATAAATTACGGCCGCCTGAAAAGTGACGGTATACATTGGCCCTGCCCTGCAACGGATCATCCCGGCACCCCCTGTCTCCATGTGGACCAGTTTACATGCGGCCTGGGGGTCTTTCATGCCATAGATTTTATACCTCCGGCAGAATTACCGGACGAGGAATATCCGCTGTATCTAACCACGGGCCGTGTCCTTTACCAGTTCCACACAGGCACTATGACCATGAAATCAGACGGTCTGAATGAGCTTGCGCCTGAGAGCTTTGTAGAAATTTCAGCACAGGACGCAGAGGCGTATAGCATAGAGGATGGAGATTCATTGAAAGTCTCATCGAGAAGAGGTGAGATTGAAGCAAAGGCCCTGTTATCTGAAAAAGCAGTAAAAGGCACGATCTTTATCCCCTTTCATTATGCCAATGCCGCTGCTAACAAACTGACCAATACGGCCCTTGATCCGACGGCTAAAATCCCTGAGTTTAAGGTGTGTGCCGTACGCATTGAGAAGGCTTAGAAACAGAAAGGATGAATATGGAAAATCTTGTCTTCTCCACCTGGGGCAACTGGAAGGACAGCCCGGGGCCCGCACAAACGGACGATCTACCAGCCCAGTTCGGCCAGGAAAGATCCCTCAAGGCCTTTATGGGCTGGGACGGCATGTTTGTCCGGGATGCCTCTGTAAATATTGTTGATATGACCAGGGAATATGCGGCTCAGGCTGCAAATGAGTCCTGCGGGCATTGCTCGCCCTGCCGTGAATGTACATATCGCATGAACGAGATTCTTGAACGCATCTGCGAGGGTCAGGGTGCTGAGGGCGACCTGGACATGCTGGAATACATGGCTCGATATGTCATGGACAGCTCGTACTGCGATATTGGACTCACATCTCCGCGCCCGATTCTGGACGCAATTGAACACGGCCGGGCTGATTTCCTGAGGGCTATCCAGGAAAAAAAGCCTATCCCCAGAGGAAATTATGTGGCCAAGGTTACTGCGCCCTGTACCAACGCATGCCCTTCTCACTTAGATATTCCAGGCTACGTTGAAAAAATCCATTTAGGCCGCTGGGATGAAGCCCTTGAAATCATCCGCCAAGACTGCTGCCTGCCTGGTACAATTGGACGTGTGTGCGTAAGGCCCTGTGAGTTCAACTGCCGGCGTGGATTGATGGACGAACCCATCGCCATTAAGGCCCTTAAGCGATTTGCCGCCGACCAGGAGTTGACCCGGGGGGTTGAACCTTGTTTTTTGACTACCGAGACAAAGAAAGACAAGGTGGCTATCATTGGGGCCGGACCGGCCGGGCTGGCCTGTGCTTACCACCTTGGACTTAAAGGTTATAAAACGACCATTTTCGAGGCCTTGCCTGAACCGGGCGGAATGGCCAAGACGGGCATCCCTGATTACCGTCTGCCGCCGGATATATTGAATTACGAGGTATCACTGGTAGAAAAGGCGGGAGCTGAGATACGTTACGGCGTCAATGTAGGGAAGGACATTACCCTTGAAGACCTGACAAA
>JAIWFS010000225.1:0-2547 GCA_048631505.1 archaeon
AACTCAAGGAACCAATACACCGTCTCTCCTATAGGGTGATTTACGGTGATACTGATACCGGCGGTGTAGTGTACTATGGGAATTATCTGAGAATCTTTGAGATGGGGCGTACTGAGTTTTTGCGGTCCATGCTCAAGATATCTTATCGCGACCTTGAGCATGAAGGGCTTATACTCCCTGTGAGCGAGGCCTACTGCCGTTACAAGGCCCCAGCCCATTATGACGACCTGCTTGAGATATCAACTTCACTGGAAAATCTTTCTAAGTTCTCCATTCGTTTTCATTATCTAATACATCGACTCGATGACCAGCGCTTGCTGGTTAGGGGCTATACCGTTCACGCAGCAACTGATAGATCCGGCCGTCTTGCCCGTCTTCCCAAGGATTTCCAGACAGTTCTTGGCGGCATTTGTAGCAACCGTTCACGGGTTCAAGGGTTCAGAGGTTCGGGGTTTACCGAAAAACCCTGAACGGTGAACCCTGAACCTGTGAACCCCTATTGACAGACTGCCCTGCCTTGTTAATATGACCGTCCAACAAAGTGGTGGTTTCCATGACTTTGCGGTCGGATTTTTGGAGAGGGGAATCCTTGATCCTTCATGCATCATCTCCTTTAGGTATATTGAGTTAAAGGGCGTATGGCGTGAGTTCATATATTCCTGAAGACGTCCTTAGAAACGTACTTGAAGCTGCAAATATCCGGCAGGTCGTCGGAGAATATGTGCCGTTGAAAAAGAGCGGCCGAAACTGGATCGGCCTCTGTCCCTTCCATCCGGATAAAGATCCCTCCTTTTCAGTTAGCGAAGAAAAACAGATTTTTCACTGTTTCGGGTGCGGCGAAGGCGGAGACGTCTTCAAATTCCTCATGAAGATGCAGGGCATGAGCTTTGTGGAAGCAGTAAAGGCCCTGGCCAACCGTTACGGTATAATCATTCCTGAAAGACCGAGATCATCCCAAGATCAAAAACGTCATACGGAGAGGGAAGAATTAGTCAGTCTCAATCTGGCAGCAGTTGGATTTTATCACCAAAATCTCCTTCATTCATCCGGGGGCGGTGATGCAAGGGCATACCTTGAAAGACGTGGCCTGAAATCAGATATCATTTCCGGGTTTCATCTGGGCTGGGCCAATGACCGGTGGGATGGTCTTATAAATCATTTAAAGACTGAAGGGTTATCACTCGACAAGGCAGAAAAGGCGGGTCTGCTTGTCTCCAGGGAGAGCGGAAAGGGATACTATGACCGTTTTCGCGGGAGGATTATCTTTCCTATCCTTGACAGGTCCGGGAAGGTAGTGGCTTTGGGCGGTCGTATCCTGAAAGATGGCCATCCCAAGTACCTGAATTCTCCCGAAACTCCTGTCTATAACAAAAGCAGGGTCCTTTACGGTCTGTCTCAAAACAAAGGGGCAATCAGACGGGCCGGCAGAGGCTATGTAGTTGAAGGATACATGGATCTCTTGGCCTTGGCTCAGTCCGATATAGATCAGGTTGTTGCAACACTCGGTACGGCCTTGACTGAAGATCATGTCAAGCAATTAAAGGGGCTTTGCAAAGACTGGATTCTGGTTTTTGACGGCGATGCTGCAGGGGTCAAGGCTGCCCTCAGGGCGCTTCCGTTCTTTTACAAACTGAATCTCAGGGTCAAGGTGCTTAATCTTCCTGCTGAAGATGACCCGGATAGCTTTGTCAGGCGTGAGGGCAAGGAGGCCTGGGAGACCTTGGTAGATACAGCCGGTTCCGGCCTTGATTTTGCTATTCAGCAAGGTCTGGCATCCTATGGAAAAAACCCTGAAGGTAGGTTCAGAACAACAGAAGATGTGCTGTCGATCCTTCAACCTGTTAGAGATCCAGTCAGAAAATCGCTTCTGGTAGGACATGTGGCTCAAAAATTGGGTGTGAGAGAGGAGAGCCTTTGGGAGCGCATGAATGCCGACAATACCGGTACTGTCGTTCCGAATATTAGAAAGCATTATAAACTGTCTGCTGGAGTCAAAAACCGCAAGGGTCCTGAAAATAGGGCGGAGGCTAAGCTGATAAGTTTTCTGCTCGGGCGTCCTAAGTATATGGAGGCTTTTTTAGATGCAGGCCTGGATCTGTGGATTGAGGTCCCGTCTTTGAGGAATCTTTGGATGGCAATGTCGCATCTCTACAGTATGTCAGGGAATCTCAATCTTTCTGATTTGTATGATCAGCTTGAGCCTGTACCTGAATTGAGGGCTTTGGCCATGCGACTTTCTGCAGATTTTGCCCCATTTGAGGATATGGAAGAAGAGATGCTTTCAGACCTGAAAAGATATTGTGAGGATCGTCGCAATAAGGTCTTGAGATGGAATGTCCTGGAACAGATCAAAGCCCCTGCAGAGGTAATGGATGATGAAGATCTCTTGAGGCAGATACTACAGCTCAGGTGAGTATCTTCAGGAACTGCAGACTTATAATGTCTATTTTGATGCCACCTTTGTAAAAAAGGAGGAATTGATGAGGGAAGAAGAGAGCTGTGATTTGCACTGTTTAATGGAGGATCAGCCAACCAGTTGGGAGGAAA
>JAIWFS010000226.1:0-2542 GCA_048631505.1 archaeon
GATATCGTACATCAATCAAACAGTTCCCAGGCTTCCTGAATGCGAATCAAGCCGCGATCATTTTCTTGAACCTTCTGACTAAGAATTTATGATTTTCTGAGTTAATCCCTTTACTTCAGTTCCTCTTTGCCATTAAGACCCTGTCCTTGCCTGACAGGTCTTTTCTGATCTCTGCGCATTTATACATTCCGGTATCTCTGGTCATCTGAATGGCCTGTTTTCCCTGATTCCATCCGATTTCACAAATAAACCATGCTTCTTTGCGAAGTACTTGGGGAACGGCTTTGATAAGTTTTTCAATGTCCTCAAGTCCATCTTTTCCGCTGAAGAGTGACCCCTCTGGTTCATATTTGAATATTTCTTTTGCCAGGAGCCTTTTGTCCTTATTGGCCACGTAAGGTGGGTTGCTGACAACCAGATGAAATCCCTGGTTTGCGACGGCTATTCCTTTTTCACGCAGGGAAATGCCGGTTTCACACGATCTAAAGGGATTGATCCAGTCTGCCTGTACCAGGCTTACTCTTGATTTTACTCCGTGTCTTTTTGCATTTTGATGTGCTACGATCAGCGCAGGGAATGACCTGTCTGTTGCCACTAAAACGGCTTCTGGGATCTCATGGGCAAGTGTTATTGCCAGGATGCCGCAACCCGTACCCAGGTCCAGGATAAAGGGCCTGTGCCATCTTTCCTGCTTCACAAGGGCAAGGGCGATCTCCACAATCAACTCGGTCTCAGGTCTGGGTATCAGAGTATCCCTGGTTACGCGAAAAGGAAGAGACCAGAATTCCCGCTGCTCCAAAATATAGGCAGTGGGTTCGTGCATGGCCCTTCGCGCAACAAGGGCCATATACTGTTTATTTACAGGGTCTTCAAGTAGAAATTCAGGATGGAGGTGAAACCAGATCCGTTCTTTTCCCAGAAGGTGGGCCAGCAGAATTTCAGCTTCCAGTTGCGGGTTTTCTATGTGGGCGCGCGAGAGTTGTTTAGTGGCCGCGAAGAGTGCCTGGGCTATTGTCATCTGAGCTTTGGGTCAGGGCCTGCGCCTGATAGTGAGTCCCCAGTGCCTCTGTGATTTCGTTTATATCCCCTTCCATTATGGT
Source organism: archaeon (assembly GCA_048631505.1). Classification (GTDB taxonomy): domain Bacteria; phylum Desulfobacterota; class Dissulfuribacteria; order Dissulfuribacterales; family UBA3076; genus UBA3076. The sequence continues at coordinate 1,101 of JAIWFS010000226.1, forward strand.
CTCAAGGCGGTAAAGGGTGAGGCCTATTCGATGGTCGGTCATCCTGCCTTGGGGAAAGTTGTAGGTGCGGATACGCTCACTCCTGTCCCCTGTGCCCACCATGCTCCGTCGTTCATCTGAGACCTGGGATTGTTGTTCTGTGCGTTTTAGATCCAGCAGACGGGCATAAAGCACCTTCATGGCCTTGGCCCTGTTTTTATATTGCGAGCGCTCATCCTGACACTGTACTACCAGTCCTGTGGGCAGGTGGGTGATACGTACTGCGGATTCTGTCTTGTTGACGTGCTGCCCCCCTGCTCCCGACGCGCGGTAAACGTCAATCCGAAGATCAGCAGGATCAATATCCACGTCCACATCATCGGCCTCGGGCAGTACGGCCACAGTGACGGCCGATGTGTGTATACGTCCCTGGGTCTCGGTATCAGGCACCCTCTGGACCCTGTGGGCGCCACTCTCGTACTTCAAGCGGCTGTAAACCCTGTCCCCGGAAACAAGGGCGATAATTTCCTTGAATCCACCGCCCCCGGTCAGATGGGCGTTCAGCACCTCCACTTTCCAATTCTTGTGCTCAGCATAGCGGCTGTACATACGGAACAGATCCGCTGCAAAAAGGGCGGCCTCGTCTCCGCCCGTACCGGCCCTGATTTCCAAAAGCACGTTCTTTTCGTCATTGGGGTCCTTAGGCAGGAGGAGGCGTTTTATTTGCTCCTCGAGTTCCCGGCTTTTCTCTTTAAGCTCCTCAAGTTCTGACTGTGCGAGTTCCCGGATTTCCGGGTCAGGATCACCGAGCAAGACCTTGTTTTCATCAATTTGTTCCAGTATGTTGCGGTCCTGGCGGTAAGATTGAACTATTACCCTCAGATCGGCGTGCCTTTTTGCAATCTCCTGATATTTCTTTTGGTCTTTCAGTAAATCAGGGTCGCTGAGTTCTTCCTCTAAGGCCAGATATTTATTCTCTAATTCTTGAAGTTTAGCTAACATTCCAAGGTCTATTGTTATGATGACTCAGGCCTGTTTTCCCGCGGTCTCACCATACCTGCGGTAGAATTTCTCCACTCTCCCTGCGGTGTCGACCAGTTTCTGTTTGCCGGTAAAGAAAGGATGACACTTGGAGCATATTTCTACCTTTATCTCTTTCTGGGTTGAACCTATCTCAAACTCATTACCACAGGCGCATCTTACCTTGGCATTATAGTGCTTTGGATGGATTTTTTCTTTCATATTTTTTTATATCTCCTATTAGATCTCACTTATTTAAAAATAACTATACTGCAAAAAGTGTTTTTGTTCAAAATCCCCTAACCCGGATAAACCGGAACAGTGCCTAAAGTGAACTAAAGTTTGAAGTGCCTAAAGTTAAGGTGTCGCTTCGCTCCATCTATTAATATTAACCGCGCTGAAAGCGCGCACCACAACTTTAGGCACTTTAGCTCACTTTAGGC
>JAIWFS010000227.1:0-2534 GCA_048631505.1 archaeon
ACAGTTTATCCGGAAAGGCCTCCTGGTTCAGGACATGGAATTTGGGAGCCTGAAACTCACAGACAAGGCGTGGAAGGTTCTCAGGGGAGAAGAAAAGGTCCTTGGCCGGATGGAAGAAGAGAGAATTGATCGAACATCAGAACAAGATGACCATAAGGATTATGACCGTGATCTGTTTGAGATCCTGCGAAAGGAACGAAAGCAGTTGGCTGACAAATCAAATGTTCCTCCTTATGTTATCTTTTCGGATAAAACATTAATTGAAATGGCGACCTTTTTTCCACAAAGCAAGCAGAGCATGTTGGATATTCATGGTGTAGGGGCGGTAAAACATGATAAGTACGGAACGGTCTTTTTGGATATTATTCAAGAATATTGCAAAACCCATCAAATTGAGGAACGTGCCAAGTTAGCCAGGGGAAAACCGTTAGGCGCCACTGCGTCAATTGGCAAAAAGAGACACGTTGTTATTGGAGAGGCCTTCAACTCCGGCCGGCCTGTCAGTGAGATTATGGACGATTTCAGCATCAAGCGGGATACGTTCTTGAATCATTTGTTCAGATACTTGCAGGAAGGCAATGGTCTTATCAAATCAGATGAATTGATGGCCCTTTCGACAGTCTCTTCTGAACAAAAGAACCATATTCTTGACAAATTCGAGGATCTCGGAACAGAGTTCTTAAAACCGGTATTTGACGCACTTGGCGGGGAGATAGATTATGAAGAGCTGAAAATTATTCGGCTCTATTTTCATCAGGGCCCATGAATCGAGTTCCAAGATACATGTAATGGAGTCCGGAAATTACAGTAATCAGGGCAGTAGCTATATAAAGAAAAGGTAAAATCCTACTAAACCAGCCCAAATCATGATTTACGAGGACTATAAAAATAGTCCCCAATTGGGCTACTGTAGTAATCTTGCCAAGCACAGATGGGTGGATTTCCACTCCACCCTGAAACAGAAATATTATCAAGACACCAAATACGATTATCACATCTCGACTAATCACAGTTACTGCCAGCCAGCCTGGCAGAAACCCTATGACTGCAAGAGTTACATAAGATGATGTGAGAAGGAGTTTGTCGGCAATAGGGTCCAAAATGGCGCCAATGCGGGTCTTCTGTCTCATCCATCGAGCTATCAGGCCGTCCAGGCCGTCGGTTATTCCAGCTATAGTGAAAACAATCAAGGCTTCCACGAACTTACCGTCGATAAGCAGTATCACCAGCAGCGGCGTAAGTATAATGCGTATGAGGGTCAGTAAATTAGGTAAATTCAATTCCCAGCTCTTTCAATTATCCAATTTCTTGCCAGACTCTATGAACATCCATCAGGGCTTCAGGATGATACCATCTGATTTCAGGATCGGCCCGGAACCATGTAATCTGGCGCTTTGCATAACGGCGGGTATCCCTTCTTAATTGGCTTACAGCCTCATCAAAGGACACTTCTCCTTTGAGAAAACGGATAATATGCCGATATCCAAGGGACTGCAAGGGTTTAAGATGGTATGAATATCCTTTATCCAACAAAAATTTTACTTCCTCTAAAAACCCGGCATCCAGCATAGCGCCAACCCGTGCGTCAATCCGCTCATAGAGCTCTTTCCTGGGCCTTACCAGTCCTATCTTTGTGCACAACAGTTTCTGTCCTGAAGTACTTTTATGCCTCCTCTGCCATATTGAAATAGGTTCTCCGGTCTGATGATAGACCTCAAGTGCCCTTATGACTCTGAATGTATCATTCGGATGGAGCCTGCTCGCTGCTTCCGGGTCTGCGCCGTCAAGGAGGTCATAAAGTGCCTTTTTCCCCTGATTTGCTGAGATTTTATTCAACATTTCCCTTACCATGGGATCACGTCCCGGACATGGGGCCAGTCCCTCAAGGAGGGACCTTAGATAAAGTCCGCTGCCCCCAACCAGCAAGGGCACCTTTCCCCTTAATGTCATCGACCTGATGATGCCCAGTGCCTTACGTACAAAGTCAGCAACATCAAAGGGCTCATCAGGATCTGCAACGTCAATCAGGTGATGGGGGACCTGCTTCTGTTCCTCAAGGCCGGGTTTGGCAGTCCCGATATCAAGTCCCCTGAATACCTGCACTGAATCCACACTTATGATCTCAGCGCATATCTCTTTTGCAAGACGAAGAGACAGGGCCGTCTTTCCCACAGCAGTCGGGCCAACAAGGGCAACCAGGGGGAATTGGGTGATTTGGTGATTTGGTGATTTGGTCATCGTTTTCGCCCGAATCGCCGTTCTATCTCGCTGAATCCCAAAACCTGAGAAACAGGCCTTCCGTGGGGACAGTGAGACACACCTTCGGAAACCAGTTCCTTGAGTAAGGCATCCATCTCTTGCAACTCGAGGTGGTGATTGGCCTTTATTGCGGAATGACAGGCCATGGAGGCCAGAAGATCGTGAACCAGGCCTTTTACATCCTGTTCTGGAAAGCTGAGAATACGGTCTATCAGCTCACCGACCACTTCGCTGGTCTTGGGGCAAGAGGCTACAAAATCCGGGACAGACCTGAT
>JAIWFS010000228.1:0-2513 GCA_048631505.1 archaeon
GAGATGGTCGCAAAGGTTGTTGAGCGTGAAAGGCCCGATGCGATACTTCCAACGCTCGGTGGTCAGACAGGGCTCAATACGGCAGTAAAAATTGCTGAGACAGGGCTTTTTGAAAGGTTGGGCGTGGAAATGATAGGTGCCTCCATCCCGGTTATTTTAAAGGCCGAGGATCGTGAGCAATTCAGGGATGCCATGGGCCACATCGGCCTGCGGGTCCCTGAGAGCGGGATCGCAAGAAACATGGTCCAGGCAAGAGAAGTGGCAGAGGAGCTTGGTTATCCCCTGATCATCCGGGCCAGTTTTACCATGGGAGGGGCCGGGAGCGGTGTGGCCTATAACCGGGAAGAGATGGAACCCCTTGCCAAGAAAGGGCTTGATGTCAGTATGATTTCCGAGATTATCATGGAAGAATCCCTCATCGGGTGGAAGGAGTATGAGCTTGAGGTCATGCGGGACTTTAAGGACAATGTTGTCATTATCTGCTCCATTGAGAACTTTGATCCCATGGGCGTTCACACCGGTGACAGTATCACTGTAGCCCCTGCCCAGACCCTGACGGACAGGGAATATCAGGTCATGCGCGACGCAGCCATTGCTATCATCCGGGAAATCGGAGTGGAAACTGGCGGCTCCAATATCCAGTTTGCAATTAACCCCGAAAACGGGGAGATGATGGTCATTGAGATGAATCCGAGGGTATCGAGAAGTTCGGCACTGGCCTCCAAGGCCACGGGATTTCCCATTGCCAAGATAGCCGCCAAACTCGCCATTGGTTATACGCTGGATGAGATTTCCAACGACATTACCCGCGAGACCCTTGCCTCTTTTGAGCCGACCATTGATTACTGTGTGGTCAAAGTGCCCCGGTGGACCTTTGAGAAATTCCCGGATGCCGAAGATAGTCTGACCACGTCCATGAAGTCTGTGGGCGAAACCATGGCGATCGGGAGGACCTTCAAGGAAGCCCTCCAGAAGGCCATCAGATCCCTGGAGATCGGACGGTTTGGTCTGGAAGCTGACTCACCTAATGGGCCAGGTCTCCGTGGAGAGCCTGATGAAGTTGAAAAAGCCCTTATCAATCCCAACTCAAATCGCCTCTTTTGTATCTATGAGGCCGTGCAACAGGGTATGGCCTTAGAAAGGATTTATGAGTTAAGCCGTATTGATCCATGGTTTCTTTATAATATCTACCAGATACAAAGCCTGGAACAGCAGTTGATGGAAATGGCCCGGGCGGGTATTGACTCGCAACAATGGGATCCTGAATTACTGAAGAAGGTCAAAGAATACGGTTTCTCCGATGTTCAACTGGCGAAAATCTTTGACACAAACGAACAGAATATCAGGGAGATACGAAGTTCAAAGGGGATAAGGCCGGTCTACAAACTTGTGGACACCTGTGCGGCCGAGTTTGAGGCCTATACTCCATACTATTATTCTACCTATGAACAGGAAAATGAGATCCGATCCTCAAACAAAAGGAAAGTGGTGATTCTGGGTGGAGGTCCTAACCGGATCGGCCAGGGCATTGAATTTGATTACTGCTGTGTTCATGCATCATTTGCCCTGAAAGAGATGGGCATAGAGAGTATCATGGTCAACAGTAACCCGGAGACTGTCAGCACTGACTATGATACATCCGATAAGCTCTATTTCGAGCCCCTGACTAAGGAGGATGTGCTCAATATTGTCGAACAGGAAAAACCCGAAGGGATCATTGTCCAGTTTGGCGGTCAGACACCCCTGAATCTTTCTGTTCCCCTGGCAGAGGCAGGGGTAACTATTCTTGGAACCAGTCCGGACAGTATAGACCGGGCTGAGGACAGGGAACGTTTCCAGGGCCTTCTTAAGAAACTGGGCATTCTGCAGCCGGAAAACGGAATTGCAGGCAATGAAGAAGAGGCCATCAGCGTGGCTGACAAAATCGGCTATCCCGTAGTTGTGCGGCCATCCTTTGTCCTGGGCGGCCGTGCCATGGAAATAGTGTATGACCGGAAAGACCTGGAATATTATATGAAATATGCGGTGGAAGTATCCCCGGGCAAACCAATATTGATCGACAGGTTTCTCGATAATGCCACAGAGATCGATGTGGATGCCATTTCTGACGGCAGGGATACCGTGATCGGGGGAATTATGGAACATATTGAAGAGGCAGGGTGCCTGTGTCCTGCCGCCGATTTCTCTACGCTCTGAAATCCAGGAACAGGTTAAGGAGCATACAAAGGCCATCGCTAAAGAGCTCAATGTGGTTGGCCTGATGAATATCCAGTACGCGGTCAGGGGAGGCATCATATATGTACTGGAGGTAAATCCCAGGGCATCAAGGTCTATCCCTTTTGTGAGTAAGGCCACCGGTATTCCGCTGGCAAAGCTTGCGACCAAGGTTATTATGGGAAAAACCCTTAAAGAACTGGGCTTTACCCGGGAGGTTGTGCCGTCACATATTTCCTGCAAGGAGTCGGTCTTTCCTTTTGACCGGTTTTCCGGGGTGGATACGATCCTGGGTCCTG
>JAIWFS010000229.1:0-2505 GCA_048631505.1 archaeon
GCCATGTTCATGATGCAGATATGGACTGGCTCACAAACGTATGTCCTATTTTGGCTACAGGAAGCGCCGCGTTAAAACCTGAAGAGCTGCCATCTGAAATTCCCAACCAGTATCAAATTATTCAAATTGAAAAAAATAAAATTTCCCGGTGGTGTCGAGCTTATTCAAATAAAAAAAAGAAGTGGATGGGTGATAATCTGCCTGTAGATGGAGGTAATGACTGGAAGCAGAGCCAAAAAGTAACATTTAAAAAAGTGTTTTCAACATTTGGCACAGACAAAGAAGACAAAAAGGAATCTGATGCAACGCTCCAGTCAGATTCTAACATGGATGACGAAATCAGGGATTATCGTCAAAAGGCAGAGGCCCTGCACTCAACCTTGCCTGTGGCTGGTTTTGTTACTCATCTCAAGGTAAGCATCGACATAGAGGACATTTTCGTACCCCTGCGCGCCATGCTGGACTTGAGGGGCTTTGATGATGAGCGATTTCTAAGCTCGGAGCATGCCGAGGAATGTCTTAAGCGCAGCGATGCCGGCCTTGAGATCTCGCTACTTGAGGCCTTTCGCCAATCCGAGAGGCGCGGGCAAAAGCACCTTGTCATCTTGGGAGATCCGGGGTCAGGCAAGACCACGCACTTGAAAAGGCTGCTGCTGTGGTGTCTGCGTAAAGGCCCTGAGTCCCTGGCCCTTCCATCCGGGATGTTGCCCGTGTTTCTGCCCTTAAGGGAACTTGAAAACATTGACAAAAGCCTGGACGTCTTTATAGAGGAACAGCTTGACAGTCGCCATTATAAAACCCCTAAAGGCTTTGGCAAGGGGCTGCTCAAACGGGGAAACCTGCTTTTCCTGCTGGACGGACTCGATGAAGTGGCGGATCTCTCCCAACGTGAACAGGTGGCGAAATGGATCGTGGAGGCCCTTCCTGTTTATTCTAATTGCCGATTTGTAGTTACCTGCCGTTTTGCGGGGTACAGTCCCACGGTGCGTCTCAACGAGGGCTTCCTGGAGATGCACGTGCGCCCACTTACCGGGGACCAGGTGGAGCGGTTTGTCCACAACTGGTACAGGGTCGTGGAAAAGGGCCTGGCAAAAGACCCTGAGCTGGCCGAGGGTATTGCCGCTGAAAAGGCGGACAATCTGATTAAACGTCTTCAAGAGCCTGATTTCAGGACCAGCCGTGTTTTTGAACTTACCCGCAACCCCCTGCTGCTCACAAATATCTGTCTTGTGCACCGGCACAGGGGAGGGCTCCCGCGCAAGCGGGCCCGGCTTTACGAGGAGTGCATCGACGTGCTCCTGGAACATTGGCGGGAGGCAAAGGGGCTTAAAGTGGGCGTAACCGCCCGCGATGGATGCAGGGCCCTGCAGCCCGCGGCATACTGGCTGCATTCAAAGGAGGGAAGGACCCAGGCAACGGCCGAGGAACTTAAGCCTCACATTGAGCCTGTTTTGAAAGCCGTGGACTGGAAGGACGGCACAACCGAGGATTTTCTCCGTACGATCCGCGACGACAGCGGCCTGCTGACAGGCTGGGACCAGGAAAACTACGGATTCATGCACCTTGGTTTTCAGGAGTACCTGGCTGCGCGGGAAATTCGTAGCAGGGCATTCGAAGATGAGACTGTTTTACGCGAACTGGCTTTGCATTTTGGAGAATCATGGTGGCAGGAGGTTGGATTGCTCATGCTTGCCCTTGAAGATCCATCCCTTTTTAAGCCTTATATGCGGGAGGTTGTAAAACTGCCGGCGTTTATAAAACATACGAGTCTTGTTGAAGCGTGTTTAACCGATGCCGCTGAAAAATCAGCCCAGCCTTTTTTTGAGTTGCTGGAAATCCACCCTGGAAAGGATAAAGAACTATGGGAACGCCAGCTTTATGCGTTGAAAATCGCAGAACGACTGGACCCTGGTGCAATTGAAGGTATTAAACAAAAACTGGTTAATCATCCCTCGCTTGATATCCGCAAATGGATTACCGGGAAAGAAGAACAAGCCTTCCTGGATATTATCACGGCAGAGCGGGGAGGCTACGAACTGATCAGGATTCCCGGAGGGGTATTCATGATGGGCTCGCCTGAATCGGAAGAGGGGCGTTATGACAACGAGGGGCCTTTGCACAGGGTAAATGTCCCGGATTTCTATATGGGCAGATATCCGGTGACCAATGAGGAGTATGGCCTGTATCTTCAAGAAAACCCGGACTCACGCGAGCCGGAATATTGGGCCGACCGGCAGTTTAACCAGCCCAGGCAGCCGGTTGTGGGAGTGAGCTGGGATGACGCAAAGAAATACGCAAAATGGGCCGGTCTGCGCCTGCCTACTGAAGCGGAGTGGGAATATGCATGCAGGGCAAACACACAAACCAGGTATTATCCGGGTGACAAGGAAGAAGACCTTGACCGAGCAGGCTGGTATGATAGAAATTCAGGCGGCCAACTCCATCCTGTGGGTGAAAAGGAGCCGAACAGCTTCGGTCTGTATGATATGCACGGAAATGTCTGGG
>JAIWFS010000230.1:0-2485 GCA_048631505.1 archaeon
TTGTGTGAAGCTTTGCCGGAAAATGGATATCATATAGGCGAAGCAAACGATATTATTCGGCAATCATGGCCCGCATGCGGTCCGAGGCATTTTGCGCATGATCGGCAATATCGCCTATATGCTCTACCAGCCTGACCAGGTGAAATACTACCAGCGCATCTTTGATGGTGGTGAAGATCTTGAATTTCAGTTCCCGTTCCAGATGATCGGCCTCTCTTTCATGTTGGCGGATATCCCGTATAAGGCTTTTCATCTTGTTCCTTTGCTCTGTGGACTTGCTCTTGAAATACTCTGTGGCAAGGGTTACCAGGACAGGCAGCTTTTCGATGGGCGGAATCACGGCTTCGACCAGGTCATGGATATCGGCAGCCAACTCGGCTGGAATACCCCCCGGCCGATAGGATAACCAGAACAGGGCCTCTTCCACTTCATCCATGACCTTATCCTGCTCCCTGAGGTAGTCAAAGAACTGGAACTTATCCACAGGCATGAGGATGCCCCTGGGCAGATGGTTGCGGATATTACGCTTGATATCATCGGCCTGACTTTCTAAGCGGGCTACCTGGTCTGTCAGGAGGTCAAACCGTTCGTATTCCTTGCCAATGTGGCAAACAGCAGCCTCCCTGAAAAGTTGGGTGCATTCTTTGACCTTGTCGGCGTGCTTCTGCAGATCTTCAAAAGGAGATTTGAAGAACAGCGAGCTGATTAATAGGCGCATAAAATATTCCTCCTCCAGGTATCTGTTTTACAATAATAAATTCATAATAAAAAGAGGGTGAGCACCTTGTATAAAACCATGGCCAGGACCATCGTAATAGGTAGGGTCACGATCCATGAAAAGCCGATGTTTTTGAGAATACGCAGATCAAGCGCCCCCATGCCCCGCATGAGCCCCACGCCAACCACCGATCCTACCAGCACGTGGGTGGTTGAAACCGGCAAACCAAGGCGGGAGCAGATCAGGATGGTAGTGGCTGCTCCGAATTGGGCACAAAATCCCCGGATCGGCGTAATCTCCGTAATTTTTTTACCAATGGTGTCAAGGACGCGGGTACCAAATATATAAAGCCCCCCTCCCACAGCGATGCCGCCTATAAAAAGCATCCAGAACGGCACTTCCACCTGTAAGACCACGGACTTGGTTTTGATTACGGAAAAGATGGCTGCAAGCGGGCCGACTGCATTGGCCACATCATTGGCTCCATGGGCAAAGGCGATGTAACAGGATGTAAGTATCTGAAGCTGAGCAAAGAGGCATTCGGCAGGAGAGAATCCCTGGGGATTGGGTCCCAGTTCACATTTAGCATGTACCTGCCAGCGCACCCACTTTCGGCCAAACAGGGCCACCAGGGCCGCACAAGGAATGGTGAGTAACACTGTATAGAAAAAACCGAACTCTAGATGGAGGTTCTTGAGGCCTTTAAATATAAAGGAAAGGATGAGCACCAACACCACTAAGAAGATCATGGCCGGCGCATAGTGAACCGCTGCTTCGTAAGGGTCCTTGGCAGCCATGACCTTTTTTTCAAGAAAATAGTAAATGCCTCCTGCAAACAGGGCCCCTGCAACCGGCGAAATGACCCAACTGATGGCAATACCGGTGATCTTGCCCCAACTGATAGCGCCCGCGCCCACACTTATTATCCCAAAGCCAAGCACAGCGCCTACAATGGCATGGGTGGTGGAGACAGGCAGACCCAAGAATGTAGCCAGATGCACACAGAGACCGGCTGCGATGAGTGCGGCAAACATCCCAAGCATCAATTTGTCGGGTGCGTCCATCAGGAAGATCGGGTCAATAATTCCCTTGCTGATAGTGCCGGTTACATACCCGCCTGCAAGTGAAGCCCCGAGCACATTGGCAATAATCGATATTATTACCGCTTGCTTCAGGGTCAACGCCCGGGAGCCGACCGCGGTTCCCATGGCATTGGCAAGGTCATTGGCACCGATATTGGCTGCCATGTAAAGACCGATCAGTGTGGCAATCGATAAGACAATGACATCAATGTTCATATATTAGCTTTCATAAGGTGAGCACTTATTCAATAAAGCTCCTGCCACATGCCGGAGTGACTCAATAGTCTAATACATTTCATATCAGCTTACTTGAGTCAATCAATTTTTTCACTGATTCTTAGGACCCGTAAAGGAAAATCATTTGGATTCCCCATGCACAAGATTTGACAATAAGGATAAAAAATAGTTTAGCACATCTCCGGTGAGTTAGAATTAAGGGCGAATATTTCATGAAACAATACCTGATCCTTTGAAAGGATAATTCAATGCCAAGACGTGATGACATCAAGAAAATAATGATTATCAGCTCCGGGCCCATTGTCATAGGCCAGGCTTGCGAGTTTGATTATTCCGGCACCCAGGCCTGCAAGGCCCTTCGCAAACTCGGTTATGAGATAGTGCTGGTCAATTCCAACCCTGCGACAATCATGACCGATCCCGGCATGGCGGACGTGACCTATATTGA
>JAIWFS010000231.1:0-2477 GCA_048631505.1 archaeon
ACCTCGTATCCGAACACATCTCCAACAAATACAGGCAGGTTGGAGCAGCAACTTTGTAACCCTGAACCTTTGAACGTTTACTTATGAATAAATCAAGTAGTCTTCTACGGCGTCGCAAACTGATCCAGGTCGCAGTTTTTGGGCTTTTCAGGCTCTCCGCTGCCATCAATGGAATCGCATTGCTTATCGTCGTCTATTTTCTTGTGGCAAGAGGGTGGCGGGCCATCAACTGGACATTCCTTACGCAGCCGCCCATGGAATCAATGACTAAAGGGGGAATCCTGCCCTGTATCGTCGGTACCCTCTGCCTGAGTCTGGGTGCCATCCTGGTGGCCCTTCCCATCGGAGTTGCCTCTGCCATCTATCTTAATGAGTATGCCCGTCCAGGCCGGCTGCTCCGCGCTATCCGTATAGGGATCAACAACCTTGCCGGTGTGCCTTCAGTGGTCTTTGGCCTCTTTGGTCTTGCCTTCTTTGTAGTATGGTTAAAAATGGGAGTGAGTATCCTTGCCGGTTCCCTGACGCTGGGAGTACTCACCTTGCCTGTAATTATCGGGGCTTCCGAGGAGGCCCTGAGGTCAGTTCCGGACACCTATCGGGAGGCATCCCTGGGACTGGGCGCCACCAAGTGGCAAACCATCTATAAGGTGGTCCTGCCGGCTGCTTTGCCCGGTATCCTTACCGGTGCCATCCTGGGGATCAGCCGGGCCGCAGGGGAGACTGCGCCCATCATGTTTACCGCAGCCGTATTCTATACACCTTCTCTGCCGACTTCTGCTTTTGATGAAATCATGGCCCTGCCTTATCATATCTATGTCCTGGCCACAGCCGGAACAGAGATCGAAGCCACACGACATCTCCAGTATGGAACGGCCCTTGTGCTGATTGTCCTCGTATTTGGCCTGAATCTTATTGCCATTATCTACCGGGCCCGGCTCCAGAGACGGATGTGATTCATAATGGATAATTCTTTAAAAATTAAAATAATAAATTTGGATTTCTATTACGGTGACTTTAAGGCCCTGCATGACATCTCCCTGGACATTTATGCAAATCAGGTAACTGCCTTCATCGGCCCTTCAGGCTGTGGCAAAAGCACTCTATTGCGTTGCCTGAACCGGATGAATGATCTGATTCCTATCAGCCGGGTGGAAGGGCAGATCCTGCTGGATGATCAGAACATTAACGATCCAAATGTGGATGTAGTCACACTTCGTCGCAATGTCGGCATGGTATTTCAAAAACCCAATCCTTTTCCAAAAACCATTTTTGAAAATGTGGCATACGGCCTGAGAGTAAACGGCATAAAAGATAAGGCCTATATTGCAAACCAGGTTGAAAAAAGTCTCATTCAGGCCGCTATCTGGGATGAAGTCAAAGACAGAATTAATGATTCAGCCCTTGGTCTTTCGGGTGGCCAGCAACAACGTCTCTGTATTGCCCGTACCCTGGCAGTTGAGCCTGAAGTGGTCCTTATGGATGAGCCGGCATCGGCCCTGGACCCAATCGCCACGCAAAAGATTGAGGAGCTGATCCATCAATTGAAAAAATCATATACAATCATCATTGTTACGCACAACATGCAGCAGGCAGCCCGCGTGTCCGATATTACCGCCTTTTTTTATCTGGGAAAACTTATCGAAAAGGATGATACGGAAACGCTTTTTACAAAACCTAAGCTCCAACAGACAGAAGATTATATCACAGGCCGTTTCGGATAGTGAGGGAAATGTTATGCCCATGCGTTTACAAAAAGAGTTAGAGAAACTGAAAAAGAGGATCCTTTCCCTGGGAGCCATGGTTGAGGAGCGTGTCCGGATGGCTATCCAGGCCCTTGAGTTGAGAGATGCGAATCTTGCAGAGAAGATCATCAGGAGTGACTATGAAATAGATGAGTTTGAAATAGAGGTGGAAGAGGAATGCCTGAAGCTTCTGGCACTGCATCAGCCTGTTGCCGTGGATCTGCGGTTTCTTATTGCTGTGATCAAGATCAACAACGACTTGGAAAGGATAGCTGATGAGGCAGTGAACATCGCAGAACGGGTAGAGATTATTGCCAAACGGGAAAGGCTCAATATCCCCTTCGATTACACTCTTATGGCAGATAAGACGGCATCCATGCTCAAAAAGAGTCTGGATGCCCTTGTGAACATGGACGATGTCCTCGCGTTGGATGTCCTTAAATTGGATGATGAAATAGATGATATGAAGGACCAGGCCTATGACGTGATAAAACAGGCCATACGTGAACATACTAATCGCGTGGGTTATCTGATCAACCTGCTCTTGATGTGCCGCCACCTTGAGCGCATAGCAGACCATGCCACCAACATTGCCGAAGAAGTCGTCTACATGGTTCAAGGGGAGATCATTCGGCACGGAAATGTCGAACTTGAAGCCAAAGAATGAGTTACTGATAATTTATTCCATCCCATCAATCGTAGCCGTTCACGGGATTACAACGCCTGTTTTACCCC
>JAIWFS010000232.1:0-2473 GCA_048631505.1 archaeon
ACAGACGAGAATTTTGAAAAGATTGTTGGCAAGCCTGAAGAGGAATACTGGCAGGAAACCAAAGAAAAAGTCAAAGTAAAAAAACAAAGAGTCATCAAACGTAATCCTGATAAATGAGAACCGAATCAGATTTGCTGCATGTGCAGAATGGGGAATGCCGGCTTGAACGCCCATTAACAATCCGTATCAAATACTGCGGAGGATGCAATCCGGAAATCGACCGTCCTGCTGTGGTAAAGCGCTTGGAAGAGCTTTTTCTATCCAACAACCTGAAGGTAGAATTTGACTTTAATAGTAACAGGAACACTGATCTTCTAATTCTGGTAAACGGATGTCCTCATGCCTGTTTGGAGGAGGATAATCTGAACTCCGCCACAATGACTCCCTGTTTTTCCATACAGGGGGCCATGATTGATTATCGACCCGTTACCGAAGAAGAACTTCCACAGATTCTCTATGAGAAAATACTAACTATTCTATAATATTATCATGAAAACTAAAACCAAGAATGAAACTCTGCTGGTGGCCCTTGGAGGTAATGCTCTTATCCGTAAGGGACAGGTGGGCACTATTGAAGAGCAGTTTCAGAACCTCAACGTGTCCATTCGGCAGATTGCCCGGCTTTCTGAGGAGTACAAAATCATCATCACTCACGGAAACGGTCCCCAGGTGGGAAATCTGCTACTGCAGCAGGAATCTTGCAATGGGGTTCCAAAATTACCCCTTGAGATCCTGGTAGCCCAAACTCAAGGCCAAATTGGTTACATGATCGAGTCGACCCTTGACAGCGAACTGAGAAAGATGGGGGTTATATCCCAGAAATCTTTGGTGAACCTTATCACTTATGTAGTCGTGGATGAAAATGATCCGGCCTTTCAAAACCCATCGAAACCAGTTGGCCCTGTCTACACAGAGGCAAAAGCAGCAACCCTGCCTTACCCGACCCGAAAAACCGAAAAAGGATACCGGCGAGTTGTGGCTTCTCCCCAGCCCGTCACCATCATAGAAAAACACGAAATAGTTAAACTTATCGAAATGGACTTTATCGTCATTTGCTGCGGGGGAGGAGGCATACCGGTGATCCAGAAAGGACGAACTTTCACGGGAGTGAATGCCGTTATTGACAAGGATCTGGCCAGCGCTAAGTTAGCAGAAGAAGTGGGAGTGGATATATTGCTCATAGCAAGTGATGTTGATGGGGCCATTATTCGTTACGGAGAGCCGGATCAGGAACTTCTCCGCATAGTGACTCTTGATGAAATCACCAGGTACATCGCAGAAGGGCACTTTCCGCCCGGTTCCATGGGACCCAAGATAGAAGCTGCCATTCAGTTTCTCCAGGGCAATGGAAAAAGGGCCTTAATCACCTCCATTGCAACTATTGAAAAATCTATCGCAGGAAAGGCTGGCACTGAAATCGTGAAATATAGAGGGAAGGAGGAGTAACAATGGATCAGCAGTATTACATAAAATTGGAAGAGGAATTAGGTGCCCACAATTATAATCCTCTGGATGTGGTTTTGCACCGCGGTGAGGGGGTTTGGGTCTGGGACGTGGAAGGCAACAAGTATCTGGACTGCCTGGCAGCCTATTCGGCAGTCAATCAGGGCCACTGCCACCCGGAAATAATGCGCACTTTGATAGAACAGGCCCGGAACCTTACCCTCACCTCCCGGGCCTTCCGCAATGATCAGTTGGCCCTTTTTTATCAGGAAATCTGCAAGTTGACCAATTCACACAAGGTCCTTCCCATGAACAGCGGGGCTGAGGCAGTGGAAACAGTTATCAAGGCCGTTCGCAAGTGGGGATACAAGGTCAAAGGGGTCCCACAGGATCAGGCTGAAGTAATCGTCTGTGAAAACAATTTCCACGGCAGGACGATCACCATTGTCGGCTTTAGCACAGATGAAGGTTCACGAAGTGGCTTCGGCCCCTTTACGCCCGGATTCAAGATAATCCCATTTGGTGACGCCGGTGCCCTGGAAGAGGCCATTACGCCTAATACCGTCGCCTTCCTGGTTGAACCTATCCAGGGAGAGGCCGGGGTGATCATCCCGCCTGCAGGATATCTAAGAGAAGTCAAAACCATTTGCGAGAAAAACAATGTGATTCTCGTCCTGGACGAGATTCAGACCGGACTGGGCAGGACTGGCAAGCTACTGGCCGAGCAACATGACGGCATTGAGGCAGACCTGACGCTCATTGGCAAGGCCCTTTCCGGCGGATACTACCCCATCTCGGCTGTCCTATCCAGCAAGGAAGTCCTGGGTGTATTGCGCCCCGGCGAACATGGCAGTACCTTTGGGGGTAACCCCTTAGCCTGCGCCGTGGCCAGGACGGCCATTAAGGTCATAGTTGACGAGAACATGGTCGAAAATTCCGCGGCCATGGGCGAATATTTCCTATCCGGGTTGTCAAATATCAAGAGCCCTCATATCAAGGAGATCAGGGGCAAAGGCCTGTTTATAGCTAT
>JAIWFS010000233.1:0-2464 GCA_048631505.1 archaeon
GGCCCTTAGCCTCTCCCAGGCTTCAGAGAGACGCTTTGGAGAAACCGATATTGCCGTGCCAAGTTCAGGGGCAAATATAGATACCCTGTATTCATCAATGAGCGTCTCAAATTGCTTTATTCCTTCTGCGAGTTCTTCTGTTCTCTTTGCATCAAGAGAGGTCTTGGCCTCGTTGAGGTGCAGCAAAAATGGCTCTAATCTGGATGCCTTTGCCATATCTTTTAGGGGATCAACGTATGCCCTCTGGGCCCTGACAGCCAGGGCATTCAGGTATCGTGGCAGGTCAGGAAGCTGGTCCAGCCTTGCACTTTCAGGAAAGTGCGGCGGAGTGAGTCTTATTAGCTCTGCTTCAAGGTCTTTAAGGACCTGGGAGCGGCTTTTAGTGTTTGTTATAGTATTTTGAAGACGCCTTATTTCCCGTTGCGCTGTGATGTGGGCCCCAAGCACTTCTTCCAGCAACTGTATGATCGGGCCGGCTTGCTGAAAAACTTTCCCTTCCAATTCCCCGGCCTTATTAAGAAGATCGGATCTGCTCGGGATTTGCTTCCAGGTTCCCAGTAGCTCTCTGTAGAGAAAGGCATATACGGATTGACGCAGTTTCTGTGTACCTCCAAAGGACATATAGGCCTCTGGCGGTAAGGCGGTGGGGTCACAGTTTCTTTTGAGATATCCAAGCTCTTTACTCAGGTAATCGGCGAGGAGTCGCCTTGCCCCTTGCTGGGTTTTTGAAATGGCTTCATCCTGATTGAGAAAAAGCCTTATACACACGCGGTCATCTTCTAAAACAAGTCCTGGAAAGGCCTTTATGGGATTCTCCCGGTCTCCTGAAGAACTCATGACCGAACTCGGGAGATCCGGAAGATTCCCCAGGTTGAGCCCGGACACTTCCCACCTGGCCTTGATCTTTAACCATTCGGGATCATTTTGATCAAAAGCAGAAGGGGACTTTTTCCAGCTATCCTGTATGCGGTTGAGGTCATGCCCTGAATCAAGGACTTTTCCATTCCGGTCTATTACCTCGAATCTCATCAAGAGGTGATGGGGGATGTCCTCAGGTCCTGGCCACATTTTCCTTTCTATATGTATGCCATATTGCTTGAAAAGTTCTTCCTGTAATAAGCGAAGCAGGCCCTTCTCTGTTTTTTTGAGTTTTTTCCCTATATTTTCAGCGACCCTGGGTATTGGTACCAGGTGTTTGCGAATCTGCTTGGGCAACGATTTCAGGAGATAGGTGATTTTTTCCTGAAGCAGGCCTGGAACCAACCACTCAAAGGGCTCGGGTGATAAAGAGGCAAGTATGCCCTGGGGGATCTTTACAGTAACTCCATCCGCCTCATCACCTGGGCAAAAGCGGTAACTTAGAGAGAGCCTGTGTTCTGAGACCTTTATGTGTCCTGGAAACTGAGCGACCACATCGGTATCCGGGATTGATCTGAACAGATCTTTTTTTGTAAGGCATAGAGCAGGAACGTCATTGTTGGAAATACGCAGTGCCCTGGCAAGAGAACGCTCACCACATATCACTTCAGACCACGGGCTTTTCTTCCCCTTGTAGGATTTGTCTTTGAACAGTATTTTTTCTATCTCACTCAACCCTTGGTCATAAAAGGAATAGAGAGTTTCCTCGTCCACCATGATGTCCCGCCGCCTGGTCCTGTCCTCCAGGTCCTGAACCTCTGAGATCAGCTCCATATTATGGACAAGAAAGGGGTATTTGTTTTTAAACTCACCCGGAATCAGTGCCTGTCGTATAAAGATCTCCCTGGATTCGGTCGGATCAATTTTTCCGTATCTGACCTTTCTTCTTTCAACTATTGGGAGACCAAAAAGCGTGACCCTCTCCCATGCCATTACCTCTCCACGGCGTTTTTCCCAATGTGGATCAGAATAGCTGTGTATGCAAAGATCACCTGCCAGCTTTTCTATCCATTCGGGCTCAATGGCAGCTACTGTCCTGGCAAAAAGCCTGGATGTCCGTACGAGTTCTGTCGCTACTATCCATTTAGGGCCTTTTTTGTAAAGTGAGGAACCTGGAAAAAGGAAGACCTCTCTGCCACGGGCTGCGAGGTAACGGGACCCCTCCTGCTTAAGGGCAATCTGCCCTAAAAATCCAGAGAGAACAGAACAATGAATGGACCTATTGATTTGGTGATTTGGTGATTTGGTGATTTGGTGATTGAGAGGGAATTTGGTGATTTGGGGGAATTCTTCCGCTTCTCGGAGGATATCCATTATCTGATCATGGATATCCTTCCATTCCTGCATCCTGTTGTAGGAGAGGAAGTTCGCCCTGCAGTATTTTCGTATCTGATTCCTGCTGCGCCCGGCTTTCAGCTCTTTGTGATAGGCATTCCACATCTTGATAAAGGTTAGTAGATCCGAAGAAGGGTCCTTAAAGGAGTTGTGGGCCTGGTCTGCCTGGCTTTCTTTGTCTGCCGGGCGTTCTCTGGGATCCTGGATACTC
>JAIWFS010000234.1:0-2463 GCA_048631505.1 archaeon
TTTTCCCCAAAAGTGTCATGCGACCATGCGTAGTGTGATTTGTGATCGGTGTAACCAGGTACTAACTTTGAAACCACCACTTGCCATACCTCTCTCTTCTGATGGATCTGACAGGCGTTTTTTTAAGATCTGGTGGAAGGACAAACCTGCCGTGGCAATTGAACCTTCTCCAGGGGACATAGGTACTTTCGAGACCTATAGCTATGTTGATATTGGGAATCATCTGGCCAGGGTCGGAATTCCGGTTCCAAAAATATATGATTTCAACAAAGATACCGGAGTTATTGTGGTGGAGTATTTGGGAGACAGGCATTTACAGACAGAGATCCTGGCACTAATCTCCCAAAATAAATGGTCACAGGTCAAAAGGCTTTACCGGCAGGCCCTTTCTTTGCTGGCAAAGATGCAGGTATGTGGCTGCCTGGGATTCAACCGCAAATGGTGCTATGACTCAGAATATTATGACAGTAAACTGGCCAAGGAACGAGAGGCCTTTTACTTTCTGCAATACTTTGTTGAAGGCCTCATGGGCTGCAGCAAAACACCAGAACTGGAAAATGAGCTTACTAGGCTGGCTTTACAAGTAGATTTAATTGACAATAAGGAGTATTTTTTACATCGGGATTTTCAGTCCCGCAATATTATGGTCTGGAACGGGGCCTTGAGGATAATTGATTTTCAGGGCGGTCGTCTGGGTCCCTTGGGTTATGACGTTGCTGCCCTGCTCCTGGATCCTTATGTATTACTACCGGAGACTATTTGGTCTGAGCTTTTAGAATTCTATCTAAACGAGCTTGATGCCCTGAATATTGCCCTGGATAAAGCTGTTTTTGAAAGGGAGTTTTACCTGCTTGCCCTTCTTCGTACTATGCAGGCATTAGGTGCGTATTCATACCTCTATCTTAAAAAGGGGAAAGTCTTCTTTAAGCCTTATGTCTCACCTGCCCTTTCAAATTTAAAGGCACTGCTTGTCCGCAAAGACTTTGAAAAACTTGACAACCTGAAGTTGCTGGTAGCAGGCCTCCATTATTCAATAAAATGAAAAAAGCGCGCGTTGCTAAAATCTTTATCTCTGTTCTTGCGATCGTTGGGCTACTTGTGTTTCTCACCCCATACGTTTTGAAGTTGGAACAGGTCCGCTCCAGGATAACCTATGAGATTACCCATCGACTGGACAGTAATATTGACATCAAGGCTATCTCCTGGCAGTGGTTTCCCCTTCCCCGCATAGTGCTTACTGACGCCCTGGTTTCCAATAACCAGCTAGAGGCAGAGGTCCCGAAGATCCTGCTTTTCCCGGACTGGCTGGGCCTTTTTCGTGGCAGGCCTGGAATAAGCCGTGTGGTTCTCGACAATCCAAATCTCCATCTCAAGTCCTTGGCTCCGTCTGATGACAAAGAGCCATGGTCACTACCCCCTCTTTCAGTCACACTTGTTATAAAAAATGGTAGCCTTGCTTTAGATCCGGAAGGTGTTTTTCCAGGACTGCTCCAGCACACCAATAGCCTTAACTTTTCAAATGTTGCAGCCAAGATACATATAGAACCTGACAGGGTTGATGCATCTCTCACATGCATACCCCCTTATGCCAAAAGCCTGGAGACCAAAGGCCATTTTATACCGTCAAAAGGCTCCTACGAGTTAAGGATAGACTGCCAAGACTTCAAGCCGCACAGAATCCTCCTTGCTTTCCTGAACAAGAGCCCGGTTAAGCCCTTAGACTCAGACGTTAACGTAAAGGCTGCCATCACAGGAACTGGTCTTGACAATATTAAAGCCTCAGTGAAAGGGGACTTCCCTTGTCTAAAAATCGAGTCACATGACAAAGAAATGCTGTTTTCATGCGGTTATACAGACCTGAGTTTTAAAAAACAGGGGCAGCAATTTCACGTGTTGGTAAGTGCGTTGGAGCTTACAGACCCCGGGCTGACTTTATCAGGAGTGATAGAAAGGCGTCAGGCGGCTCTTACTGATGAGGCCCTCTGGCATATCGACCTCAAGGCAAAGGAAGTAGATCTTTCAGGAGTTAGAGAAAAAGTCCTTGCCCTGTTCGGCAGGCATGAGGTGGCCGACCTGGTGTGCAGCATAGTCCTGGGAGGAAAGGCCAGAGAGGCGACGTATTTCTTTGAGGGAACTGTGCCACGCTTTCGGGAACTAAAGGCCATGACCATCACAGCCGACGTGGATGGAGCGCCGGTACACGTTCCGGATGTGGATCTGGATCTCGAGGAGACATGTGGCCAGATTGAGATCAGAAACGGGATACTGACAGGGCAGAATCTTTCAGCCAGACTAGACGATTCCCAAGGCACAAATGGCTCTCTTGCATTGGGCCTTGTTGGCAAAGACAAGGTCTTCAAATTGAATATGGACCTGGATGCAGACCTTTCAAAACTTCCGCCTCTGTTGCACAGGCTGGTTGATCATCAAGGGTTCAGGAATGAGCTGGCCAAATTCAGCAAT
>JAIWFS010000235.1:0-2463 GCA_048631505.1 archaeon
ATACTTCAGCGCCTGACTGAGGCGTACAGGAAGATCCGCAATACTATCCGTTACCTTCTCAGCAACCTGTCTGACTTTGACCCGGATAAGCACTCTTTGGATTTTGACCGACTGGAGGCCCTTGATCGCTGGGCCCTGGTGAGGCTTGGAGAAATAACTACAAATGTCAAACATGCCTATAAGGAGTTTAAGTTCCACGGTGTGTTCCGCCAAATACAACAGTTCTGTATAGTTGACCTGAGCGCACTCTATCTGGATATCTTAAAAGACAGACTCTACTGTGAGCACCCGGAGGGCCGTATCCGCCGTTCTGCCCAGACAGCCATTTATCGTATTGTCCATGATATATTGCTTCTTATGGCCCCGATACTTTCATTCACTGCTGAGGAGGCCTGGAGCCACCTGCCGGGCGCTGGGACTGAGAGTATTTTTCTGGCTGAGTTGCCCGATCCTCCGCCAATTTCCATTGATAAATCGTTCAGTGCTGAATGGGAACTCCTATGGAAAATCCGTGGAGAAGTTACAAAGGCACTGGAGCTTGCCAGAAAAGAAAAACGGATAGGCCTTGCCCTGGATGCCAAGGTCCTGATAAGGCCTCCTGAAGATATGGCAGACTTCCTGGAAGAACACAGGGAACTACTAAGGACTATTACCATTGTTTCCCAGCTTGACTTGAGTGGGGAACTTGACTCAGGGGACAGTACTGTATGGCAGAGCGATGAGATAGAAGGGCTTGCTATCAAGGTTATCCGGGCAGCGGGTGAAAAGTGCGCCAGGTGTTGGACCTGGAGTGAAGATGTGGGCAAAGACCCTTCATGGCCTGATGTGTGTGGCCGATGCTCAAGGGTATTGAGTGATTTGGTGATTTAGTATATTTAGTGATTTGGTGATTTGGTGATTTGGTGATTGAATAGTCTGTGTGGGTCTGTGGCTAAAAATTTGGTGATTGAGTGATTAATTGGTCTTTCAGCGATTGGTGCCGTGACCGGTTCAAGCCCTATCTGCTTTCAGTTGCCCGTTTTTTGGGAAGGCTCGGTCTTTCTCCCAATATGGTCAGCATCATCGGGCTTATTGCCTATGGAGCAAGCGGCCTGGTACTTGGCATGGGTCATCCGGCGGTTGCCGGTTGGATGCTTGCCGTATTCGGACCCCTGGATGCTGTTGATGGACTGCTCGCCAGGGAGCAGGGACGGGTCAGTCCATTTGGCGCCTTTCTTGACTCAACAGTGGACAGGTATGCTGAATTCTTTCTCTTTCTGGGACTGATGGCCTATCTGATGCTACACAGGCAGGGCGGGTTGGTCGAAGCGGCCCTTGTACTTTCTGCAATGACCGGGTCTCTCCTTGTCAGCTACACGAGGGCAAGGGCTGAGGCCCTGGGCTTTAGCTGTAAGGTGGGAGTGCTTACCAGGTTTGAACGTATATTCATCCTTGCTGTGGGCCTTATCTTCGGATGGATTTATCCGGTTCTGGTAATTATTGCAGTTTTTACCCACATAACCGCCCTTCAGCGCATCTTTCACGTATACAAACAATCAAGTGATTAAATCACCAAATAAAGGGGTCCTCTATGTAGTAGGCACTCCCATTGGAAATCTTAAAGACATTAGTATAAGGGCAAAAGAGGTCCTTGGTGAGGTTTCTCTTGTTGCGGCGGAAGATACAAGGAGTACCAGAAAGCTACTAACTCATCTGGGCACCAAGGCCGGCCTATTGAGCTGCCACAAGCACAATGAAAGGACCAGCGCCAAAAAGGTCATTACCTTGCTTGCAGAAGGGAAGGATGTGGCTCTGGTATCAGATGCCGGCACCCCTGCACTCTCAGACCCGGGTGCAAGCCTGGTAAAACTCGTCAGGGAGGCCGGCTTTAGCGTAGTCCCAGTACCAGGGGCATCTGCTATTGTTGCGGCCCTGAGCGTGGCAGCCATGCCGGCAGACTCATTTTTTTTCGCCGGCTTTCTTCCAAACAAGCAGGTTGAAAGACGCAAGACCCTTGAGCAACTGGCAGAAATCCCTCACACAATCGTAATTTTCGAGGCACCCCATCGCCTGCTTGATGCCCTGGAAGATATTCTGGGCATTTTAGGGGATAGGCAGATGGTAATGGCCAGGGAGCTCACAAAGATGCATGAGACTGTGATATCCGGCTCAGTATCAGGTATTATTAAGCAGCTTTCAAAGGGACGTGTGAGAGGTGAGATTACCCTGGTGATAGAAGGGGCAGAGGAGGATAGACACAGGAAATCCTGCCGGGATCCGGAGGCAGTAGGAAAGGCGCTCCAGCACCTGATTTCAGAAAAGAGCTTGTCAGTCAGGGATAGTGTGGATCTTTTGGTCCGGCTTACCGGCATGACTAAGAGCCAGGTATATCCACTTGCCCTGGAGATCAGACAGAAAGACAGCCAGCCCAGGGAGTTGCCGGGAGACAACATTCCATAACTTTAGCTCACTTTAGGCACTTTA
>JAIWFS010000236.1:0-2462 GCA_048631505.1 archaeon
GGAAAACGCCGTGAATCTGAAGAAGAACTCAATGAATCAGAGGGAACGGACACCGCTTATGCGAGGGGCACCAAGGAACAACAATCCCTGATTGCTGTGGTTTCGGCCGGGCAGGCCATTACTGATCCGGTCGGGAACGCTGCCGCGCGGAGCCCCTATTTCCTCATCTTTGACGGTCAGGGGGAGTTGATTGAGGTCCTGGAGAATCCGCATCGTGAAACGGGCGGGGGAGCTGGCCCCCTGGTAGCCGAGCTCATGGCCGAAAGGGGCGTGTCTACCGTGGTTGCGGGAGCATTCGGCACAAATATCAAGGCCAGTTTAGAGGAAAAGGGTGTGAACTATCTCGAGTTCTCTGGCCAAGTCGGGGAAGCGGTCAAGCTCGTGTTAGGAGGGAGGTGATATACAAGGGGAGAGTTGCAATTTGAAACTAACTTTTAAATAAAGGAGGAGTCAAATGAAAGGAAAAAAATTGTTTCTGTTAGGGTCAGTCGTACTGGTTGTTATGTTTGTTATTTCTTTAATGGTTGGTGGTTCAACAGCCGTAGCCGGAGAGAAAGTGTACCGTATGAAAATACAATCCGCCTATCCGCGCGGAGATATGTCAATGGAATTATTAAATGAATTCGCTGCCTCAGCAAAGAAGAGGAGTAATGGACGGATAAAGATTTCCGTGTTCGCGGATCCGGAGCTTGTACCGGGAGAGCAGTTGTTTGAGGCGACCCAAAAAGGGACCCTGGATATGTTTCACGCTGTTGCCGCCATGTGGGGTGGAATCATGCCGGTGGGTGAAGTGGAGTTCGGCCTTCCCTTTATGTGGAATAATCCAGGCGGAAGGAATATTAAGGAGAATGCGGAGATCGTGCGTAATTTCTTTTTTAACAGTGGTTTCGTGGATCTACTCCGTAAGGAATATGCGAAACAGGGTCTTTTCTGGCTTGATATGCATTCCTATGGCCAGGTTTTTACCCTGGCGACCGAATGCTACAAAACCTGTGATGATATACAGGGGAAAAAATTCAGGGTTGAGGGAGCCGGGATGGATTTCTACAACAACCTTGGCGCTCATGGGACTTTTATCTCTGGCATGGAGGCCTATATGGGGTTGAAGCTTGGCACTATTGATGCCTCCCAGTGGGATGTGTGTGCCATCACCGGGCTCAAGTGGCATGAAGTTGCTCCATACTGGATTATCGGTGGAGGAAACGATATAGTCCCGGGGCAGATAGTATTCAGCATGAAAAAATGGAAAGCCCTGCCCGATGATTTGAAAGAAGCGCTTAAAGGCGCTGCAGCGGACTATTTCCACCTGCTTAATGATGCTTACATGAAAGAGATGGAAAAAGTCGACGAATTGGTCAAACAGGGTAAAGTCATTGTGTGCGAGTTAGATGAGGCATGTCAAAAGAAACATGCCGAAACAGCCTATAAGCTATGGGATGAGGTTGCCAAGAGAGGTCCGGCAGCCGCCAAAGCAGTTCAATTGATTAAGGACTGGAGAAAGACACTGAAGTAGAAACAAAGATGACTCGTTATCAATATTGTTAAGGATGAAGGAGGGGGTTTGTTTTACTCCCTCCTGACACCATTGGGCAGTGAGGTTTTAAGGATGAATGATGGGATCAAGGGCTTTTTCGAACTAATTGACACTATCACAGAGAAGATAGGCAGGCCTGCCAGTCTTTTGGTTTTTATAATGACTGCTGTCACCACAACGGAAGTTGTGGGAAGGTATGTGTTTAATCACCCAACAATCTGGGCCTGGCCTCTGAATAGACAGATCTTTGGCCTGTTCATCCTTGTAGCAGGGGCCTATACCATGTCCAAGGACGGACATATCAGGATCGAGATATTCTATGACCATTTTCCTCCAAGGATCAAACTAATTGCAAGATTAATTACTTTGTGCTGTTTTGTCATTTTTATGGGTGTGTTGCTCTGGCAGGCATCCTGGATGGGCTTGAATTCATTGAAGATGGGGGAGAAGATTACAGGGGCGTTTCGTATGCCTTTGTATCCATTTAAAATACTAATACCCATATGCGTCTTTCTCTTTTTGCTTCAAGGGATTGCTGTTATTTGCCGACGCAAAGACTGATTAGAAATGAGGAACAGGATCTCATGAGCATTGAGTTAGTTACGGTTCTTTTGTTTAGCGGTCTTCTTTTTCTCTTGGCGATTGGGGTCCCTGTTGTCTTTGCGCTCGGCGGCATCAGCGTGGTCATCCTTTTTTTAATAGGAGGTGTCAACGACCTGTTCATAGTTGCCACAACAACTTACAGGCAAATCACAGACCCTGGCCTGATAACCATTCCCCTGTTCCTTCTTATGGGGAATTTTTTGATCCATTCAGGGATATCTGATCGTCTGTTTAAGGCATTAAACTACTGGTTGTCGGGCGTGAGGGGCGGTCTGGCAATCGTATCGGTTGGCGTATGCGTTGCCCTGGCCATGTGCGGCGGATT
>JAIWFS010000237.1:0-2461 GCA_048631505.1 archaeon
AGGTCTTTATTGAGAAAGTGCTCTATCTTTCCAAGGTAGCGGCCATGTGTAATCAATATCTGTCTCCTGGCCTGGTCCTCTATGAGTTTATGTATCCGGTGCTTCACCCTGTTCCAGAGATCCTTTTTGTAGGCGGTCTCAAGGGGGATCAAGTTATCAAGGTCTTTTAGAGTATTTTTTGTGAATTTGGGAAAAAGTATCCGTTGAACATACAGAGAAGCTAATGCAACGACCAGCATGGCCCACACAATCGGCCAAAGGAAATGTTCAAAACTCATATTCCCGGCCAGCAGGGCCCCTGCAAGCGGAGTGTCCGGATAACCGGTTAAAAGCTTCATAATCAGATCTCCAAAGAAGAAGGCCAGTATGGCTGCCATACCCCAGGTGCGGAGGACCCCTTTGAATTTATGAATGAATCGTTTCTGGAAAGCGACCATGGCCTCTATTTCCAGACCAAGTTCCCTTACGACTCGATCCACTTCCTGGAGTATGTGGTTTAATCTCATCTTTGGTGCTGAACTCATGGTCTGTTTGAGCTCTTCCCGTTCATTCATCCATGTTTCAAAGCCCGTGGGAGGCACTTTGCCCTCCTGAGGCGCAAAGGTAAGATATATTCTTGGCATATCCTTTCTGCCTGTCATCTGTGAAAGGTTCCAGCACAAGGTCCCATAAGACCTCAAAAGGTCGGACACGCTTTCGCATTCGTCAATTCGATTTAGTACGTAAATGACCCTGTCTTCTCCGGTGGAGCCGGGGAGAGTACTCCGGATGGCCTGATAAGTTTCCTTTATTGTTCCTGCCTTATGGGGGTCGAACATCAGGATGATGAGGTCTGCCAGCTTTGCCAGTTCTCCCACTACACCAAGGTAGTCATAGCCCCTATCCTTTTCTGTGACCGAATCCAGCATTCCCGGGGTATCTATGATGGCAAAATCTTGGAGTATGGGAGTGTTTGTCACCCTTTTTAAACGCATATGGGATAGAAGGCTTTCACCAAAGTGCCTCAGAGGAGCAAAAGGGAGACGCTCATCATTTACTACTGTGCTGCCAGGTATTTCTCCCTCTGGTTCGTTGGGCTCTGGTGCGGCCAGGATGGTAAAGCTGTCATCAGTAGGTGCCTGACCAGTGCGCTGGATTTGGCTTCCCAGGATTTCGTTGATAAAGGTCGATTTCCCAGATGAGTAGTTGCCGATTATAAGGACCACTGGCTTCCATTTAAGGGGAGTAAGCAGGTCCTTGATGTCCAGGCCGTAACGCTCAAAAAGTGGGCCCATCTTGTTACGCAGTAGTTGTTCAAGCTCTTTTGTCAAGGTCTCAGCGGCCTTTCCCGTTTCCATACAGGACTCCTCACAGGCACTTGCATTCCTGATACAAGGGCAATTCTATAGTCAAGTTGGTTGCAATATAGGACCTTATCATAGCAATTAACAGCATAGTCACCAATAGTATCGTTGAAAAGTATTGATGCCTGTCCAAAATGTAGTCCATCAATTGGCCTGAGGCTATAGATTTTTAGATAAGATGATGAATGATGATTTTTCCGGTTTTTGCGTACCGGCTTTTAATGAACTATTCCGAAGCAAACTGCAGGGTATAATTAGATGTCTCGGAATTTCTACAACTCATTGAATTTACAGGGGGGGTTGAGGTAAGTATTCCAAGATGTATTAGGCCTTTCCGCAGCAGGACCCTGGCCCTGAACAGTTTGGGGCATCTCCGGGACTGAAGCCACAGCAGGCCGTATCATTCGGGCCGGGAAGTCTTGAGCCATGGGAGCCGGTAAAGGACGAGCTTGAGGATATCAATTTTGTGAGATCTTCAGATCCGCAGGACGGACACTTTACCTCGAGTTGGTTGGAAAATACCAACATTTCGTTAACGTTTCCACAGGCCTCACATCGGTATTCATAGATCGGCATAGCACTCACCTATTACTTGGTGCCTGAACGAAAAGGCCGTTCAGACACAATTTTGAATTCTAAATTTTGAATTGAGGAAGAAATTATTTATTTAATTTAGCATTCAACATTCAACATTCAAAATTTACCCCACGTTGACAAACCTTTAATGTTGACACTGATGGCCTTCCTCGCCGTGTCCTTGACATGTGGGGCCTGTTATACCCTTGAGGCGGTTTGCAAGGAGGTCCTCCATCAGCCGCGCCGGGTCAGCGGTGGTTACACCTGCAATTACTTGTATCCCGGCAGCCTCTATTAATTCCACGGCCCTGCCTCCAATTCCTCCACATATTAAATGTGTAGTTCCCAATTCGTGAAGCCATTGCGGCAGTGAGCCCGGCTCGTGGGGAGGAGGTACGAGGAGTTGGGTCTTGGCTATATTTCCATTCTCAACATCTATTATAGCGAATTGGGCCGCATGGCCGAAATGGCTGCTCAGCATCCCGTTTTCAATTGGTATTGCAATTTTCATGTATTTGATTCCTCTTTCTTTTCCTTATTTT
>JAIWFS010000238.1:0-2460 GCA_048631505.1 archaeon
CCTTCCATTCACCTGTCATCTGTTTGACCTTGAAAGGCATACTCCTCTCAGGTAAAAAAGGCGGCCCTTTTATTCCACACGCAAGCAGAGCTAAGAAAATCATCCCGAAAACAAAAAGGGGTAGCACCCGCTCCAGTTTCAAAGCTTCAACTCCTGTTTAGCCTTATCTATGCTTTTCTTAACCACCTCTGGTCCTGTTCCACCGGGCATATTCCTTCTGTCAAGAGATGATGCAGGCTCAAGCCATTCGTAAACATCCTGTTTAATCTGCCTTGTAAAATGCTTCATCTCATCCAGTGTAAGCTCATGAAGTTCTTTTTCCTGCTCCAGTGCAAAAAGGACCATTTTTCCTACAATCTCATGGGCCTCCCGAAATGTAATGCCCTTTCCCACAAGGTAGTCTGCAAGATCTGTGGCCACCAGAAATCCCTCTTCCGCGGACTTTTTTAACCTTTCGCCCTTAAAGGAAATCTCCCCAAGGAGCTGGCGCATTACCTCGAGACAGGACTCCACCGTATCCACTGCATCAAACAGGGCCTCTTTATCCTCCTGCATATCTTTGTTGTAAGTAAGTGGGAGCCCTTTCATTGTGGTCAAAAGAGCGATCAAATGCCCATAGACCCGGCCTGTTTTGCCTCTAATCAGTTCGGGGAGGTCCGGGTTTTTCTTCTGGGGCATGATACTGCTGCCGGTACAAAAGGTCTCGGAAATGCTGATAAAGCCAAACTCCTGGCTCGACCAGATTACAAGCTCCTCACTCAGCCGGCTGAGATGCATCATCAATACTGATGAAGCAGAAAGAAAATCCAGGACAAAATCCCGGTCACTGACAGCATCCATGCTGTTTTCGCTGATACGGTCAAAGCCCAATTCCCTTGCGACCATTTCCCGGTCAAGGTCAAATGTTGACCCGGCCAGGGCAGCACTGCCCAGGGGAAGAACATTCACTCTTTTGATACATTCACGGAATCGTTCACTGTCTCTTTTTAACATCTCAAAATAAGCAAGTAAGTGATGGGCCACGAGGACGGGCTGTGCGCGCTGCATATGAGTATACCCGGGCATCATCAGATCGAAATTGTCTTCAGCGAGTCTGACAAGTGTTATTTGTGCTTCCTTGATCAATTCAATTATTCGGTATAAAGCGTCTCTTTCGTATAGCCGAACGTCCAGGGCCACCTGATCGTTTCGACTCCTCCCTGTATGAATCTTTTCGCCCGCTGCCCCGATCTTATCCACCAGGGCTTTCTCCACAAGGCTGTGGATATCTTCATAGTCATCATCCAGAGGAAATTGGCCCTTATCCAGTTCTCCCTTTATCTCTCCGAGGGCCTCAAGGATAAGTGATGCCTCATCGTCCGAAATGATCTCCTGCTTGGCCAACATCCGACAATGGGCCATGCTGCCCTCAATATCCTGGGCATAGAGGCGCCAATCAAAGCCTATGGAGGCATTGAATTTGTTTACCAGGGCGTCCGTTTCCCCGCGAAAACGCCCACCCCAAACCTTCCGAGTCATGGCATTGTCCCTTTTATTAATCCCTTAAACCACCTTGCAGTAGCGGGATGGTCCCAGCTCTGCTATGGGTGTTATACTCAGCGCAGTAATTGTTTGCGTATTGCAAGAAAGAATTTAGCATTAATCCGGTGTTAACCTCACATTGATGCGCAAGTATTTATGACGCTGCGTATACCAAAGACCTGTTCGCCTTTCAGTAACCAATCACCCCCCTTCCTAGACCAAGGGCACAATCTCACCAGAACAGTACAGGTTGTCTGATCCATCAGAACCACAGCAATGCCGCTACCGTAATGGTTACAAGATCTATCCCTCGTTTCTCATAGAAATCCAACACCTTGTTGTCATCGCTGGGCCATCAAATGATTTCTCCTCCTGGCCATACATATCAGCAGTGCAGTTATGATGAAAGAACGGAATGCTCCTACCTCCCATTCTGTGGCTTCCTAAGGAAGCTGTAGAACAATACAACCGTGAGGATAACCAATCCGTTGGCGATCATGCGGCCGGGTTCAGCAACTTGGAACATAATCAGCAGATTGAAAAGGAACCTTAGTATGACGGCTCCGGCAATGGTTCCGATTACGCTGCCGATCCCTGAAAAAAATTCCGTACCACCCAAAACCACAGCGGCAACAGAACCCATGGTGAAGATGTCAGGGATGAAGTTCAAATTGGCCATTCCCATGAATCCGAGAAACATGACTCCTGCAGAGGCTGACATGAGGCCGGAGATGAGATACGCTACAATGGTAACCTGCTTTATGTTAACGCCTGAGAGGCGAGCAGCCACCACGTTGTTGCCAACGGCGTAGAACCTGCGTCCAAGGTTGGTCCTGTTCATAATGAAGCTGAAAAGGGCTGTCATGGCTAACCATACAAACAACATGCCTGGCATTTGCCCCAAGACTTTTGAACGGCCAAAATCAACCAGTGCAGGCG
>JAIWFS010000239.1:0-2447 GCA_048631505.1 archaeon
GCTCCTTGCAATCGAATTCCTAATTCCTTTATAAGATTATAGTCATTCATTTGGTAAAAACTCTGCCTTGGAATCAAATCGAATGCTATATCGCGGCAAGGTGTTAAAAGGTGTTAACGGTCTTAAGAAAACGCACATATTTGGTGAAAAGCGCACTTCCTCACCGTATGTGTATGTGAAAAGCGAATCTTGTTGAGTATTGATAAAATTTCGGTGGGCATGTACTTGTGTTGCGGCCAAAACGCCTGTCTGCGTGCGACGCACAGGCAGGCAAGATGTTGGTGAACCAAGACGGAACCGAGAAAAAAACCAAGGCAAAAAATACTCAGTCAACGAAATAAGGAAACTGGCTTTCGATGTCTACCCGATATGCCCGCAGCATGATTCTTCCATCTGGCTGGATGTTTAGCCAGCCTTCTACCTGGACTGGTGTTTTATTTTCCCACGCCTCAAGGAATTCAAAAAGGGAGACCTCGTCGCTGAACATTGGGGTCCAGACCGGAATGTGTCTCTGATTATCCGAGTCTTTCATGATTACCATTGCAAGCTTCTTGTCTGGCTTTTTCTCAAAACGGACCACTTTCCCTTTCAGCTTGAATCTGGCCATATTCTCTCCTTATTGTCATGGAAGAGATAACCGATAGTAGGTATTATTTTTTGGTGCTCTTCTTTTTCTGATTATTACGTTCTTTGGCCTCTTTGAGTCTATAGGACTCGGCCTCGATTTGGATAATCTCAGCCTTGTGTACAAGGCGGTCGATCAGGGCCACCACGCTTGAGGCATTTGGGAAGACCTGGTTCCATTCAGCAAAGGGTTTGTTGGTGGTCACGATAATGGATCTCTGGCAGTATCTTCGACTTATGATTTCAAAGAGCAGGTCTGCATGGCGGCTATCATAGGAGAGATAGCCCAGTTCATCGATCACGAGCAGGCTGGGGCGGCAGTAAAACTTCAATCGGCGGTTCATGCCTATGGCACCTTCCTGTGCAGCCAGATCGTTCAGCATTTCGCTTGCAGTGGTAAACCGCACGGTATAACCTTTTAAAAGAGCCTGATGAGCAATATTCTTGGCTATCATTGTCTTGCCGACCCCGTTTGTTCCGATGAGGATGGCGTTGGCCCCTTCGCTAATGAATCTGAAAGTAAACAGTTCCTCTATGAGTTTCCGGTTGATCTTCTTTGGCCAGGACCAGTCGAAGTCGGACATGGGCTTGAAGGAGCCTATATGGGCCCCTGAGATTCGTCTCTCCAGGCTCCGTCGATGCCGCTCGATTTCCTCGATCTTAATCAGCTTTGGGAGCCAAGGCTCTTGGGCAAACTCGTCCCAGTTACTGAGCAGGCCATAGAGCCGCAGTTTCCTTGCCCGGTCTTTAAGCTCATCGTTCATCACTGTCCTCCTTACGGATGGAGTCATAGGTTTTGAGTGAATGAGGTTTGACCGTGACGTTCCGGACTCTGGAATCTTCAGGCAGTTCCACTGCTATGGGAGGGGGAGCCTTCCTCTCATGAAGTCTGCGGTCCAGGATCTGGCGCACAGCTGCCAGATGTGGACTGTCCCTCTCCAGTGCTTCAGCAATACTGAGCTCCAGTTCCTGGCTGCCAAACCGATCAAGTAGCCGAAGCAGGCCTGCGGTGACGCTTCCCAGGTTGCTTCCCCGTTTAGCAGTCACTGAGAGTAAATCCCGGCTGGTGGGCGCAGCGTGATAGAGACGGTCCATGCCCCGGTGCTTCCTGGCTTGCCTTTTTTGCTGGATTAGTTCTTCGATATGGGCAGGGTCCTCTATCTGCTGTCCCTTGTCGTAACTCCGTTTATGTTCAGCAACGGCCTCGTTACCCTCAAGCACCCTGACTGTCTTTTCATCAGCCATGACCACAAGGATGCGGCGGGTCAGGCGAAAAGGGACAGAGTAATCGTTAAGGTCAAAGCGCACGTATGGAGTTTTCCCTACTGAGACCTCCTCTTTATCGTCAACTGGAAAAGGATTATCAGGAAGAGCCAGAAGAAAGGCCTTCTCCTGTTCATATGCCTCTTGAACAGTCATTGTTTTGTCCTCAGGGCATTTGCGCTGGCCTGCCAGCCCCTTGCACCAAGCCAGGACCTGTGCATTGAGATCATCTATGTCTGTCCAGTTCCTGGCGGCAAAGAACGCGCCTCGAATATAGCGTATAGCCCTTTCCACCCGGCCCTTTTCACAGGGCCTGCGTACAGGCACAGGCCTTGGTTCGTATCTGTAGTGAGCGGCAAAATCCAGAAGGATCGGGTGGAAACGGATGGCATCTCCAACACGTTCCAGTACAGCGCTCTTGAGATTGTCATAGAGCAAGACCCTTGGGACTCCACCCAGGAACTGAAAGGCCTCCACATGTCCTCGAAGAAAGCTGCTCATCCTTTGGTTGATGAAGAAACGAACAAATATCTGCCGGGACCAGCTTAATACAAGCACAA
>JAIWFS010000240.1:0-2438 GCA_048631505.1 archaeon
CCTGCCTTTTTCAGAAAGTCACGGCGTGTCATTTGCGATTACACCGCAAAAAGTCCTGAAATATGATTCCGCTCAAAATGCTCCAGATGCAAGGCGCGAGATTTCCGAGGAATGAGGCGTACTTAGCGTACGCCGCAGTGACGAGGAAATCGAAGCAACGCAGCAGATGGGGTATTTTCAGCGGAATCATAGGATGATTCTCGGAACCTCACTCCAAAGTCCTTCAAGGTCGTAAAAGTCCCTTATGGGTTCGTAAAACAGGTGTACAATAACGTCTCCATAGTCCATCAATATCCACTTGCCCTCCTGTTCCCCTTCAATTCCCCTGCACTTGATCCCCTTCTTGCGAAGGTTCTTGCGCATCTTGTTTGCAATGCCCTGGACATGCCGGGTGGATCGCCCATGGGAGATTATAAAAAAATCAGCAAGGGAAGAAAGACCTCTCATGTCCAGGATTACAACCTGTTCCCCCTTGTTTTCCAGGATTTCCGAAACTATTTGTTGAACTGGTTCCTCTAAAGATGCGACTTTGGATTCTTTATGCTCTAAAGATGGTGAGGGATCGCCTGTCAACTCAGCATACAAGCTATTTTTTTCCATATATTTCCTGACTTCTTCAGGGACGAGAAAACGCACAGAAAGACCGGATCTTGCCCTGCGCCGTATATCAGTCCCTGATATGGCAAGGTGAGTTACTGAATAAAGGTAGATAGCACCTTTATCATGGGCAATAAAAATGTCCTTTTCCCCCTGGATACTATGATTTGGAAACGCCCGGGATATGACCTCCTTCAACCCTGACGAGTCTTCATGACCCCGTCTTATGATTACCAGAGAGCCATAGTCCGTGAGGCTGCCATAGTCCTTCCATGTCTCAATATCGAGAAAAGCGTCACTTCCAAGAATAAAGAAAAATTCCGCCTCATCTTTATATCTTTCTCCAAGCTCCTTTAAGGTGTCAATGGAATAGGACGGCCCGGGACGTTCGTCTTCAATGGCTGTAGCCTTGAAATGGTCGGTAGAAGTTACTGCCAGCTCCACCATGGCAAGACGATGGGCAAAGGGCGTAAGGGTTGAGGGTTCCTTATGTGGCGGCAGGGCAGCAGGCATAAACCAGATTTCATCCAGTTCCAGGGCCTCCCTGATCTCCTCAGCCGACCTGAGATGGCCAAAGTGGACAGGATCCAGCGTGCCTCCTAACAGACCTATGCGCACACTAGCTCCTTATCTGGCCATCACCAAAGGCTATGAATTTCGTGGTAGTGAGTTCCTCAAGCCCCATAGGGCCATAGGCATGCAGCTTGGATGTGCTGATTCCTATCTCTGCTCCAAGGCCTAACTCTCCACCGTCATTAAAGCGGGTTGAGGCATTGACGATAACCAGAGAGGCATCCACCTCTGACAGAAACCTCCTCGCCCTTGCGTAATCCCTTGTGACTATGGCATCAGTGTGATTCGAACCGTAACGGGCAATATAGTCCATGGCCTCATCCATGCCGGCAACCACCTTTACAGCAAGGACCAGGTCCAAAAACTCCTTTCCCCAGTCCTCGTCAGTAGCCGCCCTGGCAAAAGGTACCAATCCGCAAGTGCGCTCACACCCCCTGAGTTCCACACCGGCATCCTTAAATGACTCAGCCATTAAGGGCAGAAACTTATCTGCAACATCTCTGTGTACAAGCATACCTTCCATGGCATTACAGACCCCCGGCCTCTGCACCTTGGAATTAAAACAGACCTCTTTGGCCATGTTCAGGTCGGCCCACTTGTCTACATATACATGACACACGCCCTTGTAGTGCTTCAGCACAGGGATGCGGGAATGCTCTGCCACAAAACGGATAAGGCCTTCACCTCCCCTTGGGATTATGACATCTATTTCCTCTTCCCTCTTCAGAAGCTCTGTGACTGCCGCCCTGTCAGTGGTTGAGACTACCTGCACCGCCTCTCCGGGTACTGAAAACTCTTTCAGCACCTCTTGTAGTATGGAGGCCAGGGCCAGGTTGGAATAAAGGGCGTCTGATCCGCCCTTAAGTATTATGGCGTTTCCTGCCTTGAGACACAGGCCCGCTGCGTCTATGGTGACATTCGGCCTGGACTCGTAAATCATTCCGATTACACCCAGGGGTATTCGAACCCTGCCCACTGTGAGGCCGCTGGGTCTCTTCCACATCTTTGGAATCTCGCCCACAGGATCCGGAAGGGCCACCACGTCCCGAAGTCCCTCAGCCATAGAATCAATAACCTTGTCTGACAGTCTCAAACGATCCATGAAGGCAGAAGTAACACCTTTTTCTTTTGCCTTTATAAGGTCTTTTTCGTTCTCCTCCTGCAGCTTTTCCCGGGCCTCTATTATTCGTTCCGCGGTCTTCAGCAAAACGTCGTTTTTCACAGTAGTCGAGAGCTTTGCTACCTCCCGTGCGGCCTTTTTCGCCTCT
>JAIWFS010000241.1:0-2413 GCA_048631505.1 archaeon
ACAGATCCAAGATACCTTGATCACGATACGGCAAATTCCCTTCATCCTGAGATCCCTGCTCGGCTGGAAGGCATACTTAAACGTCTTGAGTCCAGTCCTTTGGCACCATATTTAAAAAAGATAAGCCCAAGAAAGGCTGAAATGAATAGAGTGCTGGCTGTCCATGATGAGGACTATCTCTCCAGCTTTGAAGGGACCTGTATTTCCGGTCGCGAGTTCTTTGGACATCCGGACAACCGTCTTGGATATGATTCCTATGAAATAGCACTTCTGGCTGCAGGAGGATGTCTGAGCGGGATAGATATTATTGAAAATGGTGAGTCGGAGCTTGTATTTTGTTGCATTCGGCCTCCTGGACACCATGCAGAGACGGCGCAAGCGCTCGGCTTCTGTTTTCTTAACAACGTAGCTATTGCCGCCAGGTACTGGAAAGATGTCTACGGTAAAGAGAGAATCCTTATTATTGACTGGGATGCCCATCATGGAAACGGCATACAGGAAGTCTTCGAACATGATCCCGATGTATTTTACATCAGTATACACGAGCACCCTACATTTAGTTTCCCTGGGACTGGTTATTCAAACGAAACCGGAACCGGGGCAGGTGAGGGGGCAACCTTGAACATTCCTTTGCCTCCGGGTTCAGGAGATGAGGCAATCCTTAATGCCTTGAAGGGGCGTGCAGGAGAAGCTGTCAAAGAGTTCAGGCCGGAAGCCATTATTGTGGCTGCCGGCTTTGATGCCCATGTAATGGACGACATGTCAGGCCTTGCATATACGACTAAACTCTATGGTTACCTTGGCACCTTCATGGCCTTCTGGGCAGAACGATATTGTAAAGGAAAAGTTTTGTCCATTTTAGAAGGCGGTTATCATCTTGAGGCTTTGCCGGCTAGTGTGGAAGCCTATCTTGCCGGTCTTTCCGTTTGTATAGATTAAAAGGAGCTTAGAATGTACATATCACGTCATATGACTCCTGCCCCATTGACTGTGGAGCCGGATATCCTGATTTCTGAGGCCCGTGAAATCCTGCGCTCTAACCGTTTTCGTCACTTGCCGGTAATAGACAAAGACTGGCGCCTTGTGGGAATGGTGACAGACCGGGACATCAGGTCTGCTTACCCGTCATCCGTATTGTCCGGGGAAGATCGGAGACACGAGTTGGAACAGGTGTCCAAGACCCCGGTCAGTGAGATCATGAGCACTGATCTCGTAAACCTCCTTCCTCATTCAACCATAGATGATGCGCTCCTGCTCCTGGAAAAGAAAAGGGTTGGGGCAATCCCTGTATTGGACGAAAAGGGTGTGATTGTGGGGATTTTCTCCGTGCGGGACTTGATGAGGGCATACAGTAGAATATTCGGACTTGCAGAGAAGGGTGGCTCACTTATTACCATAAAAGACGATGGAGAGCCTAATGTCCTGGCAAGGATAGTCAAAATCCTTGAGCAAAAAGGAATTCCTCTTACAAGACTTAGCAGGACCAAGTTGACCGAAGATGAAAAAAGCCCTGTAATAGTGTATATCAGAGTCCAGACTTATAACATAAGTGCAGTCCATTCTATTCTTGTTAGTGCCGGATTTGAGCTTGTGGATCCGGAACCCTTGTTGCCGGAGGACATAAATTCCTCTTAATCAGCATTTTCCATTATTGGCTTAAATCTCTCAGCACTGAAAATAACCCACCCGTAATTATGAATTGGAGTACCTAGCCATTCACTGTTATGCTTGATGATGTGAAATACATGGAGCTGGCCCTTGAGCAGGCCGGGGTGGCAGCCAGGCAGGGTGAGGTGCCTGTGGGCGCAGTGCTTGTTGATGAAAGGGGCCAAATACTGGCCAAGGCCGGCAATATGCCCGTGAAACAGTGCGATCCTACGGCGCATGCCGAAATTCTGGTCTTGAGACAAGGTGCAAAAAAAGTCGGCAGCTACAGGCTGACCGGCACCACTCTGTATGTTACAATAGAACCGTGTTTCATGTGTGCCGGGGCCATGGTCCTTGCCCGGATAAAGCGGCTGGTTTACGGTGCCCAGGATCCTAAGACTGGTGCGTGTGGTACGCTTTATAATATTGTTCAAGACTCAAGGTTGAACCACCATCTGGAGGTGAGCCAAGGCATACTCGCAGAGGAGTGCCGATCGCTGATCCAAGCCTTTTTTCAGAAAAGGCGCAAGTAAATTTGAGTTTCGGAGAGGTACCGAAGTGGTCATAACGGGGGCGACTCGAAATCGTCTATACGCCCAAAAGGCGTAACGTGGGTTCGAATCCCACCCTCTCCGCCAAGGAATTTGGTGATTTAGTGATTTAGTGATTGGGTGATTTGAATAGGGATAATGCAGGCTTTCAGCTCTTATGCAACGCCGCAGATGAAGTATTTTCAGCGAAATCAATATTGACTTGCAAAGTCTCA
>JAIWFS010000242.1:0-2360 GCA_048631505.1 archaeon
TCAGACCGGCCCAATTCACCTGACCTCTCCGCCCGCCAGAACACGAGGGTTCTCCACGATCGTGCAACCACTTTTTGACCGTCTGAAAAGAGATCCCCATGGCCACCCAAACAGAATTCATGTTCTATAAAAGAATCCTAAAGCCAAAATTAGAATTGCTGATAGATACGACGTGTGCTTGACACAAGGAATTTCAGTTCATATTCTACCTTGGTTGGACAGCCCTGTTATTTCGACCTGTAACACCTATTTTGATGAATGTCCATATGAGTGATACTGATCTCAAATTCAGCAAGAGAGCCTGGATGTCGTTAAAGCATTCCCCTTTGGCGGATGTGATCAAGTTCTTAGTTGTCATAGGCTTGATTATCTGGTTGATGGGCTATGGCACCGGGAGTCTGACTTATAACTGGCAGTGGTACCGGATTCCCCAATACATTTTTTCTTTTGAAAATGGCAGGTTTATAGCCGGGCCCCTTATTGATGGACTGGTGGTCACTTTTCAAATTACAGGTGTGAGCCTGATCATTGCGTTTCTCCTTGGGTTGGTCACCGCACTCTTCCGCTTGTCAAACTCCTTTTTGGCAAGGGCCCTGGCCAGGGGATACCTGGAATTCATACGGAATACACCGCTTCTCGTACAGATTTTTTTCATCTATTTTGTGCTGGGGCCGATACTCGGTATCAGTCGTTTTTCCTCAGCAGTCCTTGCATTGAGTCTTTTTGAAGGGGCCTATGGGTCAGAAATCTTTCGCGCAGGGATTGTCTCCATTCACAGGGGACAGTGGGAGGCTGCCCGCAGCCTTGGCTTCAACACCTTCAACACCTATCGATATATCATTCTGCCCCAGGCTATGAGGCGGATTTTGCCACCGCTCACCAGCCAGGCCGTGTCTCTTGTCAAAGATTCTGCCTTGGTGAGCACTATCGCCATCTATGATCTGACCATGCGGGGGCAGGAGATTATCGCGGAAACATATCTTGCCTTTGAGGTGTGGTTTACAGTAGCCGCCATCTATCTTCTCATTACGGTGACTCTTTCCATGATTGTCAACATCATGGAGAACCGCATGGCGGTTGAAATATAGGACAGGAAGATAGGTTACGGGTTCAGAGTTCAGCGCCGCCTCTGGCCACCGAAGTTGCCAGTTTGAAAAAAAAGTGATGCTGGCCTTGCGGAGTCACATACGAGGGTTCAGGGGTTGTAGGTCTACCGATAATCTGAATCCCGGCCCAACGGGAATTCACGAGATCTGAAGGGAAAACGCATGAGAATAGAACGATTTGAGGATATTGAGGCATGGCAGTTGGCCCGGGAGCTAACTCGCAAGGTCAACGCAAGAAAGGTAACCCTGAACGGTGAACCCTGAACTTGTGAACCCTTACAAAAACTGAAAGGAGACATGTTATGAAAATTAGATCTTTGGTAATAGAGTCAGTAGTGGTTATTGTTCTGGTCATTTGTATAGCAGGCATGGCGTTTGCGGGGAAGGTACAGCAGCAACTCATCGCTGAAAGCACTGTGGAACAAGTGTTAAAACGCGGTGTCCTTAGAGTGGGCATGTCCACCTTTGTGCCATGGGCCATGAAAGACAAGACTGGCAAATTGATCGGTTTTGAGATCGATGTTGCCACCCGGCTTGCCAGGGACATGGGTGTCAAGGTGGATTTCGTACCTACCAAATGGGCAGGTATTATCCCGGCCCTCCTTACCGGTAAGTTTGATATCATTATAGGGGGGATGGGGATACTCCCGAAACGCAACCTGAAGGTCAACTTCACAATACCCTACGATGTCACTGGCATGTCCATTGTAGCCCACAAAGAGCTTGCTGCAGGATTTAACAGCCTGGAGGATTTCAACCGTCCCCATGTGGTAATTTCCGTGAGGCTCGGCTCAACAGCTGCGGCTGCTGCCAAAAAGTTCATGCCCAAGGCCCAACTGCGCAAGTTTGATGACGAGTCGCAGGCCTATCAGGAACTGATCAATGGCAAGGCTCACGCCGTAATTGGCTCTGCACCCATGCCCACATTCCAGGCATTAAAGTATCCTGAGAAACTTTTCATTCCGCTCAAAGGGACGTTTACCAAAGAGCCCATCGGCTTCGCCGTGAAGAAAGGGGATTTTGACACACTCAACTTCTTCAACAACTGGATTACTGTTGTCCGGGCCGAGGGCTGGCTCAAGGAACGAAAGCACTATTGGTTCGGAACTAAGGACTGGGAGCATATGATCAAATAGCGAATCCTCAACAAGTCCGGATAGGTCAGAGACCATTAGCTTTGCCTGAAAGAAGGCCTTGGAGTACTGGAGTGGTAGTTGACTAAGGGGAGATTTTTGATACCAAAGAAAACGAAAA
>JAIWFS010000243.1:0-2353 GCA_048631505.1 archaeon
GACGCCGGACGCCACAAAATAGTGACCAATGGAGATGGCCTTCTCGCTCATCCAT
This sequence comes from archaeon, assembly GCA_048631505.1. Taxonomy (GTDB): domain Bacteria; phylum Desulfobacterota; class Dissulfuribacteria; order Dissulfuribacterales; family UBA3076; genus UBA3076. The sequence goes on from JAIWFS010000243.1 coordinate 56, forward strand.
TCCGGCGCAGCCCCGGCAGCGGGAAGATCAGCAATGCTATCACCAAGCCCTCCAGCGCGAACCATCTCCGAGGCTGCAATCAGGATACGGCTGTTATCCACACAGGCACCCATCCCCAGCACAGGTGGCATACCTACCGTCTCACACACCTCTCTCAGGCCAGGTCCTGCCATATATGCGGCTTCGGGTGTGTAGAAGCCTGCCTTGGCAAGGGAGAGCTGGGAACACCCGGTCTGGAGAACAAGGACATCATGTCTAATCAGCTCCTTGACCAGCTCCACATGCACCCAGTCATGTTTGACCCTCGGGTTCGTACAGCCGACAACGCCTGCCACTCCACGGATTCTTCCATTGATGATATTGTCATTGAGCGGTGTATAGGAACCCCTGAAGGTCCCACCGAGATAATAATTTATGGACTCGTGGGAGAAACCATGAACCCCCATGGTGGTTATATTGGGGATTTCAACGGGCAGTTTACGGTTTTTGAATCTCACAATTGCCATTTCAACGATTTCGTCCGTGCATTCTCTGGGTTCATGTTCATGGAATTCAATATGTTCCGCTCCCTCAATATGGCACCTCGGATTGGTGGTGAAAAGCTTTGTACCGTAACACTCAGCCACTTTTGCCAGTCCCTGTTTAATACACTGCACATCTACGCCCATGGCGTCCACCGCGCCAGTAATCAAAACCGCCTCAGTTGACATGAAGTTTCCTGCATGGGGGATCCCATGCCTGGAAAGCATTTCAGACCCGGAGCAGCACATCCCTACGAGATTAATCCCTGTGGCACCTGCATCTTTGGCCGCCTGTACCAGGGTGGGGTCGTTGACGGAGTCCAACATAGACTCAAAGAGGTTAGGTTCATGGCCGTGGATAATGACATTGACCTGGTCCTCCTTCAAACAGCCCATATCGACTTCGCCCCTTACAGGCATAGGCGTGCCGAATAGTATATCCGAAATCTCCGTAGCGACCATGGAACCACCCCATCCATCGGCAATAGCAGTGCGTGTGCATTGTTTGGTGATATTCTCATAATGCTGGTCAACCCCCATATGGGTTCGGTGCAATAACTCCATGATTTCCCGCATGGCACCCCTGGGAACAACGCCATGCTTGCGCCAGGTCTCAAGGGTCTTTTCAGGCACCCTTTTGACAAAAGGAATTTCGCCCTCCACCTGGATATAGGTACGTTCCAGTTCCTTGTAAAGATCTTTGGCAATGTCAGTTACTTCCCTGCCTTCTACTTCTATGCCGATCTCTCTCGCCACCTCTTCAAGCTTAATAGGGTCTTTAATGGTGTAGTCTTTTATGTTCCCATTGACTACTTCCCTGAATAAGTCCAGCATACTCATGCCGTGGTCGGTATGGGCCGCAGCTCCGGTGGCCACCATGCGGGCAAAATTGCGAGCCATAATGGTATCAACAGTAGCACCGCATACGCCAACCTTTCCGTAAGGATCTTTGGCGTTCAGTCGACAGGGACCCATTGAACAATTCTTGCAGCAGGCCGATTGTGCACCGATCGGGCAGGGTTTCATTGAAGCTGCGCGATGAAAGGCGGTTTCTACACCGTCCTTTTCGGCTTTCTTGAGCATTTGTGCGGTGGCATCACAGATAGTTGTTTCTTTTATGTTGAGTCTCTTAATTTCGACTACTTTTCTGTCTTCCTTTTCCATTTAATTCCCTCCTTCGTGGATTTAAAGGTTTTCTCCTTCATGGAGAATAGTAACTATTCCTAATTACCTTCTGATAATATAATTTCTCTTTTCCAGAAGGCAACCAGTCCATCATTGCCAAATGCAAGATCCACGAGTTCCCATCCGTGGGAACCTTTTTCATTGAGGATCTCGCTCAACACCCTGGTTTGATCTTCAGGTATCTGGTCGAATTTGCATTCGCCCTGATCGGTACAAAAATAAACAAGGTGGGTGAACTCACTGGCAGGATGCTTTGAAATGTCATATTCGAATTTTTTCATAATACCTCCGTCTTGCCCTGTTCCTTCAATCGTAGAGGAAAGGGAAGGGCACCAGCGGGCCATTGCCCGCTGGTGCCGTAAAGGGTTTATTTATCTTCTCAGCGTATTCGTTAGGACTTACCTTCGGCCTCTATCTTACACTGGGTAAAATCAATTTTCTGGCCGCAACCCTTACAGGTGTGTGTCTTATTAAACTCATCTGAAAAGATCTCTTTCTCTTTTCCACAATTGGGACATTTACAGGTAAAAGCCTTTAGATCCTTAAACTGCTCCCATCCGGGGCAATGTTGAGGTGTTGTCATGATTGATCT
>JAIWFS010000244.1:0-2279 GCA_048631505.1 archaeon
CTGATAACGCCAATCCCTGTAAATGCAATATCGTTCATTATTTACCATTCGGATCGTATATAATCATTCAGACCTGACCTCTGCCAAAAACCAGCGACGTATTATTGCCCCCAAAGGCAAAGGAATTGCTAAGGGCAATCCTGATTTTCCGGGGTCTGGATTGCAGGGGAACATAATCCAGATCACAGTCCGGATCAGGCTCGTCCAGATGTATGGTGGGCGGGGCAACCTGCTCGCGCAAGGCCAAAATTGTCGCTACCGCTTCTATTGCGCCACCCGCGCCAAGACAATGGCCGACCATGGATTTTGTTGAGCTAATGGCCAGATCTCCTGCATTCTTCTCGCCAAAGACTTTCTTGATGGCCTTTGTTTCCAATTGATCATTTGCCCTGGTGGCAGTGCCGTGCGCATTGATATAGTCCACCTGATTTGCAGCCACACTGGCTCTTTCCAATGCCTTAACCATCACCCGGCTCATGCCCATGGCTTCGGGGTCCGGTGAGGTCATATGGAAGGCATCCGAATTGGTGGCATAGCCGAGCACCTCAGCGTAAATAGTTGTCCCCCTTTTTTTTGCCTTTTCATAATCTTCCAGAACGAGGATCGCAGCCCCCTCGCCCAAAGAGAGCCCCCTCCGTTTTTTGTCGAAAGGACGGCAATACTCAGGATCCACAACCCGTAAGGCATTGAATCCTGCAAAAGTGACTTCTGAAAGGGATTCACTCCCTCCGGTGATAACGATTTCATGAGCGCCTGAGCGGATGAGATCAGAGGCAAAACCTATTGAGGTTGCACTGGAAGAGCAGGCCGTCACGATAGTTGCCCGGGATCCGGTGAGCCTGTAGCGGCTGGCTATAAGATCGGTCAGGGTGCAGGACGCGGAGGAAAGAAGCAGGGAAGGTCTTGGCCTGGCCTTTTTTGACCATAAGGCTCGCCGGTATTTCTCCCAGGAGAGCATCCCACCGGCACCACCTCCCAAAACAACACCAATGTCGTTCCTGTCGCAAGTGTCAAAATTCAGACCAGAGTCTGACAGGGCCTCCCTGGCGGCAATGAGGCCCAACAGATCACACCGGGAAATCCTTCTAATGTCCCGGCTCCCAGAAAGGGCCTTCAAATTCCTATTCTTAACCTGGGCAGCCGATTGAGTTATAAAGCCTTTGGTGTCAAAAAGTGATATGGGCCCGATTCCACATTTTCCATTAAAGAGCCCCTCTTTGAATTCAGGTACGGATTCACCAATAGCACTGATAATGCCGAGACCTGTTACGGCTACACGTGTAGAAGCACCGGCGTTCATCTGTTTTTCCAGAACAGATTCATAAGGAATATGATGCTGATACGAAATGTATCCTTTATGGGGCGGTAGTATGATTGGTGCTGGCGATTTGAAAAATATATCGTTTTAACAGGCACATAACCTATCCTGTAACCCCGTTTTCCTGCTCTGAGCAAGACGTCGGACTCTGCCTCAAAACCGTCGTTAAGGATATGGATGTTTTCCATGATCTCACGGTCGTAGAGCCTGAAGCCACATTGTGAATCCTCAACCGGCTGGCCAATTAACCATGAGAAAAGAAATGTTCCCACCCTGTTGGGACCATACCGAATACGGGGGACTTTTCTCTTGCGCTGCAACCTGTTGCCGACAATAATTTTCACTTTGTTACTCGCATAACGCCTGACAAACCTGGGTATCTCAGCCGGATCGTGCTGTAGATCAGCATCAAGCGTTATGACGGCGTCATACCCGTTAGCAAGGGCATACCGAAAGGCCATACGGAGAGCATTGCCTTTGCCTCTGTTTGATGAAACCCTTATGACATGTGCCCCTGCATTTTCTGCAAGGCGTGCTGTTTCATCTGTGGAGCCGTCATCCACAATTGCAACGTGGTCAATCTGACGTCGCGTTTTCTCAACAATTTCAGAAATAGTGGCCTCACTATTATAGGCCGGAATAACAGCACAGATTTTCATGCGTGTTTCTATAGAATTTTATTTTTTGTGGCAGAAATTCACCAGGCTGTTTATTCTCTTTTCAAGTTCCCCGCTCAGCCGGTAAATCATTTTCCTTTTGGTCGTTAAAAGGACCTGTGTGGTCTCTCCCCGGGCAAGGAGGGTACGATCTTCTTTGAGCAATACTTCAAAGTTAAATGTCAAGGCGGCAATTTTTGGTTTTATCACGGTTGTTTTGATGATGATCCGGTCACCGCATGCTGCTGTATGCTTGAAATCACATTTTAGAGCAATTACAGGAGCAATATAACCAAGGTCAACCA
>JAIWFS010000245.1:0-2197 GCA_048631505.1 archaeon
GGCAGGGTCAGCATCATCATGCCTATAGCATCCAGGAACATGCCCAAAAAGACATAAAGGGACATGAGTAAAAGGATTACTAGCAGGCGCGGTAAAGGCAGTGCAATGACAAATTCGGCAAAAGAACTTGTAAGACCTGTGAGGGCCAGAAAGCGGACAAAAATAAGGACCCCGACAATAATGGAAAAGATCATAATTGTAGTACGGCCTGTCTCTAAAAGAGATTCTTTCAGTCTTGCCAGGGTTAACCTGCGCATCGCAAGGGCCATGATGAAGGCGCTGAATGCCCCTGCACCGCCCGCCTCGGTCGGGGTAAAGATACCGCTGTAGATCCCGCCAATAACTAACACAATCAATATCAGGATCCCCCAGGTACCTTTTAAGGAATAGAGCCTTTCTTTCCACGAAGCCTTTGGTTGAACTGCCCCTAATTCCGGGCTGATTTTTACCCTTATATATATCATCCCCGCATAAATGACTGCTGAGATAACACCTGGTATAAAACCGCCTATAAGCAAGGCTCCAATGGACTGCTCGGTAATAATGCCGTAAATCACAAGGATAACACTGGGTGGTATGAGTGAGGCAAGTGTACCGCTTGCAGCCACAACACCTGCCGCTAACCTGGGATGATAGCCATACTTTCTCATCTCAGGAATGGCCACCCTGCCCATGATGGCTGCCGAAGCAGTGCTCGCCCCGGTGCAGGCAGCAAAACCGGCACACCCAAACACGCTTGCTATGGCCAATCCGCCAGGAAGGTGCCCGACCCACTGCCGGGCTGTAAAAAAAACGTCATCAGTGAGACCCGCATAAAAGGCATAATAACCCATGATTATAAAAAGAGGAATAACGCTTAAAGAATAATGGGCCACGATGGCATGGGGGAGGAATCCAAGCACGTTTCCCGCTACTCCCATATTCTTTATGATCCATATCCCCACAAAACCAACGAGGGCTGTGGCAAAGGCGATACGCATGCCCAGAACCACCAGAACAAAAATCGCTGTCAGGCCAAGCAGTCCCATTGTCAATGGGCTCATCAGATCTCCTCCCTATCCTTAGTCCAGGTCTCTCATTTCAGTGCCGGCGATAGCCTGAGACATATGCTGAATGATTTCGATAATAAAACGTATGCAGAGGAAAAGGCTGCCTAAAGGTATGGCAAATTTTGATGGCCATGTGGGCCAGTAAAGATAGGCGGTATTGTCGCCAATCTGATAGGAAAACACAGAGGCTTTAAATGAATACACCAGAATAAATATATATACAAACAGAGACAGGGTGGCCGTAATAACTTCGGCAATATGGTATGCCCGGCCCTTCAGTACCTTGGTTACAAACAGCTCCATCCTCACATGCCCGCCAACCCGCTCAGTGTATGCAATACCAAAAAACACAACGCCTGCCATGATCAATTCCACAATCTCCACATGGCCGGGTACGGGGCTATTGAAAAGATACCGCCCCAAGATTTCGGCGGTGGCAAAAAACATGAGAAACATGATGATAAACACGGAGCACAGGTTCAACCAATCCTCTATATTTCGTACTTTCCCTTCTATTGCACGAAGGAGGGAGAACCTCTTCCAGGCAGGGGTCTGTCCATTAGTTGCCTGTGCATCTAATCGCATAAGATTTTTTACCTCCTCGGCATTCAAATAGGCCGTAACCGTTCATGGAGTATTGGAGTAATTGAAGGGCAGTACTCAGTATAGATCAATGGTGTAATGGCGAAGGAAAGTGATATGTCATCTTACAGTACATATCCCAGTACTCCAATACTCCATCACTCCAATAACACGTATTCCTGTTGAGAACGACAAACGCCCGTACAGGGCCAAAGAAATCGTACACGAGTATGAGAGCCTTCTTACCATTCCCGTGTGTTGCTGGGGGAACTTCTATTTCCCCCAGCAGGCTTATGAAAACTTAGTTTCCGGTAAGTTCTTTTCTCTTTTGCAGGTAATAGTTTAACACGTCTCTTCCAGGCAGGCCTTGCTTTTCCATCCTTTTTACCCACCTTTCATAGACTGCTTCAGCCTTTTCTACTAACTTATCCCGTTCTGACTTGGGGAAATCAATATATTCAACATACTTCTTGAATTCAGGTATCCACTTGTCATCTGCCTTTTTGAATTCGGCATGCCATATGGCAGGAGATTTGTTGTACCACTCCATAGGGTATTTCTTAAAT
>JAIWFS010000246.1:0-2189 GCA_048631505.1 archaeon
GCAGTATCTCTGATCAAGGACTGGGCCTTTGGTCTCGTTTCAAGGGCTTTTCCCACAACCTCCCTGATTTCTTCTATCCGAAAGGGCTTGGTAAGGTAATCCCAGGCCCCCTCTTTCATTGCCGCCATTGCGGTATCCAAGGAGGCAAAGGCAGTAATCAGTATTACAGGGACATCTGTGTGCTTAGTCTTGATTTCTTTCAGTAAAGTCATCCCATCTATACCAGGCATCCTCACGTCACTTATGACCAGGGATACATTTTCGCTATCCATGAGCCGAAGGGCCTTTTCCCCACTGGGCGCGGAGCATACACCGTAGCCTTCCTTTGCAAGGAGTATCTCCAGAAATTCCCTGAGGCTTTGGTCGTCATCAACTATCAGGATTTTGGGTCCGGCAGCACTTGGGCTATCCGTTGCCTCTGTGAAAAGATTTTCAGGATGTGTAAAGCTCATATAAACACCTCCGGCGTGACCATTCACACACCTTGGCCGCCTGCTGGATAGGGGTGAACAATTGCCCTTCGCCGTACTTATCGACAGAATTGAGAAGAATGTTGAATGTGATGCTCTTGTAAAAAGTCAAAATCGAGTCACTCCCGCGAAAGCGGGAGTCCATAATAACTTGAAATAACTGGATTCCTGCTTTCGCAGGAATGACAATTAAGAGACATGTTGGACTTTTTACAAAGACCTCAAGTGTGATCAGGCTGGATTTGGGTAAGAAGCAGTCCTGTGGGATCAAATACCGGGCGGCCGTCAACAAGAGTGAGAATGGCTTTACCTTGGAGATCTTTTCCTAGAAATGGGCTGTTGTAACTCAAGGAGTGAAGAGATTCCCGGGTTAAGGTAAAAACTGCCTCCGGATCTATGATACATATATCTGCAGAATTTCCATCCTTCAGACTTCCTTCCGGCACACCCAGGATCTTGGAGGGAGAAATGGACATACATCTGACCATTTGAGACGCTGAAATATAGTCGTCTCTTACGAGGTTCAGCGAGAGAGGAATGGCGGTTTCAAGGCCTATGATCCCGTTTGCAGCCATTTGAAACTCGCATTCCTTTTCAAGTACGCTGTGGGGGGCGTGGTCCGTGGCGATAGCATCTATAGTGCCGTCTTTCAGGCCCTCGATAACTGCCAGGCGGTCTTCCTCGGTGCGGAGGGGCGGATACATCTTGGCAAATGTGTTGTACCCAAATACTGCTTCTTCTGTGAGACTGAAGTAATGTGGAGCAGTCTCTGCAGTGACCCGTACACCCCTGCTCTTGGCCCGGCGGACGATTTCAACCGAACCTTTTGTGCTCACGTGGGCAATATGGAGACGGCCCCCGGTCAACTCAGCCAGGGCCACATCCCTGAATACGGCAATTTCTTCAGCAGCTGCAGGAATCCCCTTAAGACCAAGAATAGTAGATACCCGGCCCTCATTCATTACACCTCCCCTGGAGAGGTCAAGCTCTTCGGAGTGGGATATGATAAGTGCATCAAAGTTCCGGGCATATTCAAGGGCCTGGCGCATCACTGCCGCATTTTTCACAGGCAGGCCATCATCTGAGAAGGCTATTGCACCGGCATTGAGGAGGTCTCCGAATTCTGTCAACTGCTCCCCTTTTTGCCCCAATGTGATGGCTGCGATCGGATAGACCCTTGCCCTGGCGGAACTTTGGGCCTTTTCCAGTATGAATCTGGTGATGCCTGCAGAATCATTGGCCGGTTGGGTATTGGGCATGCACGCCACTGCTGTAAAACCACCGGCAATAGCGGCAGCCGTGCCGGATTCAATAGTCTCCTTATATTCCTCCCCTGGCTCCCGCAGATGAACATGCATATCTAACAACCCCGGCACAAGCCATTTCCCCTTCAGGTCAAGGACCCTGGCATCTTGCGGAACGTCAAGGGATTCCCCTACAGCCGCTATGATTCCATCTCTTACCAGAAGGTCACCGGTAAAATCCCTGTTTTGGGATGGATCTATTATTCGTGCATTTGTAAATAGATAGGCGTTCATAGGTTCAGAGTTCACCGTTCAGGGTTACCTTTCTGTAGGGGTTTATAGGTTCAGAGGTTCAGAGGTTCAGAGGTTCAGGGTTCAGAGGTTCAGGGTTCAAAGGTTCAACAGCTCAATAGCTTAACAGCTCGCCCGCAGGGCGCTATGTTCATGTATCGGAAAAACAAAGTTTCTGTCCATT
>JAIWFS010000247.1:0-2185 GCA_048631505.1 archaeon
TTATGGCTTGCATCTTACCTCAACATGGAAATTGGGCCAGGGAGATTCCATGGACCTCAACCAACTTAAGCCATCCGAATGAGCTTATTTTACCTCAAGCCCTTTTGACCGCCCTTGCCCAAAAGACATTAGGTGGAGAGTTGAAGTTTTATCCTGTACCCGCAGGGAAACTCAACTACTTGAGAAGCACGTGGTTCCCGGATAGCCCAACTCCTTCATTCAGTGAAGAAAAGAATTCTCCAGGGCCTGAACCACTATTAGAGACAGTCAAATATTGCGTAGAGGCCTTGCAACCTGTTGCCGAGCAGGCAGGCCTTACGCGCGAAAGGCTTGATTCAATTGTGAAGGAGTCTTTAATGACACTTTACGAAGAATGGAGAGATTTACCGGCAGACGTGCCAATTGACGGTCGTTTTGTCTCTTCCCTTATTATTGATCTGGAGGCTGATTGACTATCCAAATGATCTCATCTTGTTCTGGTCCTCATGCAGCAATGAGTAAAAAGATTTTGAATCCGCAGATGTACGCAGATGTACGCAGATTACGATATGGGGCTCGATCGGTTAAGTTGCAGTTTCTATTGTTGATTTTGTGTGTAGTGTTTTTGCCTCTGACCTCGGCCCATGGAGAATCCGGACCTGTCTCCATTACTGATGACTTCGGCAATAAGGTCATTCTGAAAAGGCCTGCCGAGCGTATTATTACTCTTTATGGCGGCCTGACTGAAATCGTCTGTTCCCTTGGTCTTGGACCCTCGCTTGTTGGGTGTACCAAGAGAGATAATTGGCCACAGGAAGTCCGGAACAAGCCCAGGGTAGGGACACATATGAGGCCCAATCTGGAGCTGATACTAGGGCTCAGGCCGGACCTTGTCCTTCAGGGATCCAGCCGCGCTGAAGCCTTGCTGACTGTTGAGCAACTTCGCCTGAGGGGAATTCCTGTTGCTGTCTTCAACCCTGTTTCCTTTTCCGGTCTTTTTTCCACAATAGAGCGAATAGGAATACTGTCAGGGAGGCAAAAAGATGCCGGGAAAATGGTGGAACAAATAACCAGCAGGCTTGATTCCATTTCTAAAAAATATCCCCAAGTTGCCGACAGACCCAAAATATTTTTTGAGGTCAGTTATCCCAATTTGCTATCAGCCGGCAGCTTGAACATAGTCAATGATATAATCAATAAGGCAGGAGGAGAAAATGTAGTCAAAGTCCCCAAGCGATTGGTCAGATACAGCTTTGAGGCCCTTTTGTCCGATGCTCCGGATGTGTATATAATTCAGCAGGGCCCTATGAACCGGACCATAACAGACCTATCAAAAAGGCCGAACTTTGGGCTCTTGCCGGCCGTGAGGAAGGATCGGGTCCTGGTAGTAGAGGAGTTTCTCTTCTCAAGGCCAGGCCCAAGGTCTATGGAAGCAGTTGAGCAACTCGCAGCTTTCCTGCACAGCGGGCAGGAAGAAGGCAGCTAATGGGCTCAATGTCTATTTCAGCGGGCGAGAGAAAAAAACAAGCCCTGGGAAAATTGTGCGCCATTGGAGTAGGGCCCGGAGATTCAGAACTTTTGACTATTAAGGCCGTGCGAAGACTGAAAGATATGAAAACAGTGTTTGCAGCTACCTCCAACAAACAGCAAGATAGCCTCGCAGTACAGATAGCCAAGCCTCATCTTAATCCCGGGGCAGAACTCATCCCTTTACATTTCCCGATGGTCAGGGATAAACAGCTACTTGAAAATGTATGGACAGAGAATGCAAGGAAGGTACTTGATGTGCTGAGGCGTCCGGCTGACGCTGCCTTTATAACATTGGGCGACCCTTCCACTTACTCAACCTTTACCTATCTTATAAGACATATTGAATATCTTGAGCCCGGCATTGAGGCCGAAATTATACCCGGCATAACTTCATACCAGGCAGCCGCAGCCAGGACAGGTGTGCCTCTTGCTCAGGGTGAAGAGTCGTTGGCAATTGTCTCCGGGGCAAGGGGAGGGCAGGAACTCAAGCAGATGCTGGAAGTCGCTGATAATCTGGTGGTCTTAAAAGTTTACCGTCATTTCAAGGAAATATTAGAGGTAATCCGTGAAGAGGATCTGCTTGACAAGTCAGTCGCAGTCAGGAAATGTGGCCTGCCTGGAGAGAGCATTAGCCGCGATATCGAGACATGGGAAGGGGATAGGCCTTCTTACTTTA
>JAIWFS010000248.1:0-2159 GCA_048631505.1 archaeon
GGTCTCGAACCGGATGAGGCAATTTCTTTTAAATCGGGCCAGGACCTTCATTTTTTCTACCGCTCTTCCACCGGCGGTTATAGGTGCAAACCTTGCGGCTGTGAAGCTTCTTGATGAGGAGCCGGGGCGCAGAAACCGGGTCTGCGAGCTGGCCTCAGAGCTGAGACGGGCTTTAAGGGAGGATTTGGGTCTTAATACCCCCAGCGAGTCACAGATCGTTCCAGTGATGGTTGGCGACAGCCAAAGTGCGCTCAGTCTGGCGGAAAGCCTTCGGGATGCAGGCTTTTTCGTAAAAGCGATTCGGCCCCCGACTGTCCCGGAGGGCACGGCAAGGATTCGTCTATCCGTAACGGCAAATCATAGTTTAAAAGATGTGCGTCAACTTCTGGAGGCCCTGTCCAATGGACTTTGAGCTCATCCGCAGGGGCCATGAAAGATCTTTAGTCCTGATACCAGGCTGGGGTTTTTGTTCTGATATTTTTTCTTCGCTCAATCTATCCTATAATTATATCCTGCCCAAAGGGCCTGTGTATCGTGATATATCAATAGAGCTCTATGATTTTTTGCTCAAAAAGGATATAGCTAAGGTGAGTATTCTTGGCTGGTCCCTGGGGGCATATGTTGCCCTTGATTTCCAGGCCGGATATTCAGATATGATCGAGACTGTGTATGTTATCTCTTTGCGAATGGCTTTTGACCATGAAGAAATTTTATCACAACTTAAGGCCCTGGAGGCGGACCGTGTTGTGGCCCTGAAGCAATTTTACCGGCGGTGTTTTTTGGGACAGAGTGCTGATTACCAGTGGTTTTCCAGTGCTTTAGAGGAATCCAGCATCAGACAGTGGGATATGCCTGGACTCAGGAAGGGATTGATATATTTAAAAGGGAAAACAGAGGATTTCTCCAAATGCGCAGGCACTCAATTGCGTATCTTTCATGGAGAAAAAGATGTGATTGCACCCCTAGATAAAGTCCCTGAGCCTCCTCCGGGAGTTGCCATCGATGTAATTCCAGGTACAGGGCATTTGCCCTTCTTGTCATCTGAATTCGAAAGGAGGTTCTGTGTGCCTTAAAGCGCGGTTGACACAGTCCTTCTCAAGGGCTGCTCCGACCTATGATACCTATGCAGATGTCCAGTCTGAAACGGCTACCTGTCTTATGGCCCGGCTCAAAGACAGAGAATATCATGAGATACTTGAGGTTGGCTGCGGTACAGGGTTTTATACTTTGATGCTGGCACAGAAATTCGTAAACTCACATATACTGGCAGTTGACATCTCGCCGGTCATGGTTGCCGAGGCGAGGATAAAACTTGCCCGATATTCCAGGGTGCGTCTTGAAAAGGCCGATGGTGAGTACCTCCCTGCTTTTATTTCCGGTCCTTTTGATCTTATTACTGCAAGCGGTGCCCTTCACTGGTTTGAGGATTTAGAAAGGACAATACAACAATACTGCCGTATCCTTTCTCCTTCCGGCTCTCTCCTTTTTGCGGTCTTTGGTCCGGATACACTCTTTGAGCTAAACAAGACGCTCAGGCATGTCTTTGACAACAGGGTCTGTCTTCCGGTCAATTCTTTCCCAGAGGAGACCACATTGCAGGATTTCCTTTCAAGGGCATTTAATGAATGGGACGTAAAAGAACTCAGTCTTTCCCGTACCTATCCGGATCTGCTGTCACTCCTCAGGAGCTTGAAAAGTACGGGTGTGGCGCCCAGGATGGAAACAGGACCTTTTTTGCGTACCCGCGCCGGCATGTTGGAGGTAGAGCGCAGTTATAAAAAACATTTTGGTTCGATAAGGGCTACCTATCAGGTATTTATCTGTGAGGGGTCCAAATCACCAAATCACCAAATCACCAAATCACCCAATCCTCAATGATTCTATTTGTAGCCGGCACAGATACAGGCGTGGGCAAGACCTTTATCACTGCCCTTTTGGCAAAGGCCCTTGTTGATCAGGGAATTGATGTCAAGGTGCAAAAATGGGTCAGCACCGGTAACAGCAATCTCTCTGAAGACTGCGTCTTTATCTATGAACTGCTTGGAAACAAGTCAGATGAAACCATCCATGGATTACAAGATACGACTGGTTTTGGTTCTGATACGGCCCCGTATTGTCTGCCGCTTCCTGCGTCTCCACATCTTGCAGCAGAACAGGCA
>JAIWFS010000249.1:0-2150 GCA_048631505.1 archaeon
AACATTTCGCCGAAGCCCCCCTCAACGATTGAGGCGATCTGATGACAATTGAAAGGAGAGGACTATGATTAATGTAATTGCATCGATACGTGTGAAGCCAGGAAGGCTTTCCGAGTTTCTTGAAATATTTAAATCCAATGTACCCAGTGTTAGAGAAGAGATGGGGTGTATCGAGTATTTCCCGGCAGTAGATATTGACGCTGATTTGCCACCACAGAGTCTGGACGAAAATGTTGTCACAATTATTGAAAAATGGGAAAGTCTGGAGGCCCTCCGCGATCATCTTAATGCACCTCATATGCTGGCTTATAAGGAAAAAGTTAAAGATATGGTTGAGGGAGTCTCCATTAAAGTGCTACAGGAAGCATAATGTGTCACCCTAAAGGAGGACAATAAATCATGGGTATTAACAAGGCGTTCATAGTGGGCTCGGGGTTAATGGGCAGCGGAATTGCCCAGGTCTGTGCCCAGGCAGGTATTGAGGCATTTCTCTATGACATCAGTGCTGAGGCTTTGAAAAAGGCCCTCAAAAATATCGAGTGGTCAGTCAGCAAGTTTGTTGAAAAGGGCAAGCTCAAGGAAGACAGGGACACCATCATGAACCGGATCACGACGGTGTCTGACCTTTCAGATGCTGCAACGGTAGATCTAATCATAGAGGCAGTTTTTGAAAGTATGGATCTCAAACAGGAGATTTTTAAGAAGATAGATGAAATTTCAGGACCGGAAGCCCTTATTGCCAGCAACACCTCTGCCATTTCTATCACGGAATTGGCGTCTGTAACCAAGAGACCCCAACGGGTTCTCGGTCTCCACTTTTTTAGCCCGGTACCCATGATGCAGGCCGTTGAGGTCACCAGGGGCCTGACTACTACAGAGGAGACAGCCAGGAGGGGAAAGGAATTTGTGATTCAGATTGGCAAGGAACCAATCATGGTGAACCGGGATGTGGCCGGTTTTGTCATCAACCGCATCAATTTTCCATCCACCATGGAGGCAATGCGGCTGGTTGAGGAAGGTGTCGCCACTGTGGAGGATATTGATAAGGGGTTAAGATTGGCCTCGGGCAGAAAAATGGGCATTTTTGAGACCGGGGACATGGTCGGGCTTGATGTGACTTATGGTGCCATGATGGCCATGTATCAGGAAACAGGTGATCCACGCTGGTATCCGCCTATGATACTAAGACGGAAGGTCAAGGCAGGCCAATTGGGGCGCAAGACTGGTCGAGGCTGGTACGAATACAATGAAGATGGCAGCCGGAAGGAGAAGTAGCAATGGGACAGGGACTCGCGCACTATGAAGTCAAGGAACAGGTGGCTATTGTCACCATTGACCATCCTCCCATGAATGCCCTGGACACTGCTACCAAGGAAGATATAGGGGAGGTTTTTTTGGAACTGGATGACCGTCGTGAGGAAATACGGGCGGTTATTCTACATGGTGCCGGCGAAAAGGCCTTTGCAGCCGGAGCCGATATCAAAACCTTTCTGGAACTACGACCGGATACAGCCAAGAGACGTCTTTCACGCAGCCACCAGATCTATTCAATTGTAGAAAACTTCCAGTGGCCGGTCATAGCAGCCATACATGGTTATTGTCTGGGCGGTGGTCTGGAGCTGGCCCTGTGCTGTGACATTCGTTATGCCGCTGAGAGCGCAAAATTGGGATTTCCTGAAGTGAATCTGGCTGTATTTCCCGGCAACGGCGGCACCCAGCGGGCGCTTTATCACATGCCGCTTGGAAAGCTCAAGGAGTTGGTTTTCACAGGAGCCATGATCGAGGCGAAAGAGGCCTTAAGCTATGGGTTATTGGAAAATGTGGTCCCGGATGGCCAGGTTATGGATGCAGCTATGGAGCTGGCGAACAGGATAATCAGTAGGGGCCCCTTAGGGGTTGCCGCGGCCAAGAAAGTCCTTAACAGGACCCGTGACCTGCCATTGACAGATGGTCTGGAACTGGAATCGGATTTTTGGTCCAATCTTGCTGCCACTGAGGATATGAAAGAAGGAGCCAGGGCATTTATTGAAAAGCGAAAACCCAATTACCGGTGCCGGTAAGCTCTAAAGTATTTGCTCAATATCTCAAAACCGTGCAATTTTCATCAGTTAACCGTGAACCGTGAACCATTGAACTTTGAACCTGAGCAG
>JAIWFS010000250.1:0-2059 GCA_048631505.1 archaeon
GTACCACAGGCAAGAAGCACTACCCTGCTGAGGCCCTTTATCAAATCAGGAGAGAGTTCTATTTCAGGCAGGCTCACCTCCCCGAACTCCGGCATCACGCGACCGCGGTAAGTATTCAGCACAGCCTGGGGCTGCTCGTAAATCTCCTTTAACATAAAATGCTTATATCCGGCCTTTTCCGCCATGGTCGCATCCCAGGAAATGGTCTGAGGGACCTTCACTACTGACTTGCCGTTATCTATACGCCTCACCTCGGCACCGTTTCTGGACAGGGTGGCCATCTCCCCATCATCCAGAAAGATTACATCACGCGTATAGGGCAAGAGGGCGGGTACGTCCGAGGCCAGAAAACACTCATTGTCTGCAAGCCCCAAGACCATGGGGCTTTGCTTTCGCGCGGCAACCAATATGTCAGGATTGCCCTGCCACAGCACGCCTATAGCATAGGCGCCTTCAACCTCCATCAGGGCATCCCTGACAGCCTGGACCAGATCTCCATTCAAATGCTTTTCAATAAGGTGTGCCAGGACCTCGGTATCTGTCTCTGACTTGAAGATATGGCCCTCATCCTGGAGCTGTTGGCGAAGGGTGTAGTAGTTTTCAATAATGCCGTTGTGAACCACTACCAGGTTCCCGGTACAGTCTGTGTGAGGATGGGCATTGGCCTCGGTGGGTTCTCCATGAGTAGCCCAACGGGTATGGCCCACCCCAATGGAGCTTGGCAGATCCCGGATGCCGTCCAATAACAGGTCCAGCTTGCCCAGCTTACCTTCGCTCCTGATGCGGAGGACAGACCCCTCGTAGATATACGCCACCCCGGCTGAATCATAGCCCCTGTATTCCAGCCTCCGGAGGCCATCCAGGAGTATCGGCAATACGCACCTGTGACCAATATACCCTACTATGCCGCACATATGTCCTCCTTGGTAATAAAGTGATCTACTAACGAGCCCCTTCCCTGAAAAGGATTGTCTTAACGGTCTTAAGTATTATATAAAGATCCAGTATTACAGACATGTGCTTAATATAGAAGAGGTCGTATTCAAGTTTCTTTTTTGCATCCTCCTCTGACGCCCCATAAGGATAGCTGATCTGAGCCCAGCCTGTAATTCCCGGCTGAACAGTGCTGCGTTGATCATAATACCGGATCTTCTTTGTCAGCTCGCTTACGAATTGCGGCCTCTCAGGTCTAGGCCCCACAAAGTTCATTTCGCCTTTCAGGACATTCCACATCTGGGGGATCTCATCTATCCTGAGTTTGCGAATTACTCTACCAACCTTTGTGACCCTGACATCATCCTGCTTTGCCCACTTAGCCCCTCCATGCTCTGCGTCCTGTCGCATAGAACGAAACTTAATTAAAACAAAGGTCTTGCCATCCTTGCCTACTCTCTCTTGTCTATAGAATATTGGACCCGGGGAATCCCACTTAATACATATGGAAGTCAGCAAAATGATCGGGAATGAGAAAAAAAGGCCAAGAGATGAAATGCATGTACCAATAAGTCGCTTTGTTGCTATCATTACCCACGACTTTTGAAAACCCTCATGAAAAATCAGCCAACTGGGATTTATCTTATCAACCAATATCCTGCCGGTAAGCTCCTCATAAAAAGTCTCTCCTTCAATAACAGGCACGCCTTTCATTTTGCACGCCAGGAGTTCATTCACAGGAAGGCGCCCCCTGCGCTGGTCCATGGCAACAATAATTTCTTCCGCTCCTGTCTCACCTACCCGTCGGCACAGATTGGAAAAAGAATAAAAGGCCGAAGTATTACCATAAGCTTCTGCCTCAGCAGGCACTTGGTCCAAAACCACGCCTGCAACCCTGAAACCGCAGTCACTATTCTCCTTAATTTCTCTGACTATCTCTTCAGAAAAGGGGCCGGACCCTACAATCAAGACAGGAATGGTCCACCATTCCTTTCTAAGCATCCAGCAATAGGCATATCTCCAAAGACTGCTGAGAAAGACAAAGACGAGCAGGCTTCCCAAAAAAACCCACCGGCCGGGCAAAAGAACCGGAAAGACAAAATAAAGAAATCCCAAAAAAATGGAG
>JAIWFS010000251.1:0-2044 GCA_048631505.1 archaeon
ACAAGATCCAGATGACCATTAGTTACCGGATCAAAGGTGCCTGGATATACTGCTATGCGAGGTGTGTGATTTGGTGATTGCATTATATTGACCTGTAAAACCAAAGTTCAGTCTGACCGTATATTCGGCTATCCACAAGCTGAAGGGATGATTTTGCCCTATGTTCTTTCTCCTCAGTCTCACGGCTGGATATAACTTGGTGAGGAAACTTTTCTCCCTTGAATTCTTCAATAACCATCCATCCCCCAGAGGGTAAAGCACAAGTCTCAGCCACCCACTCCATGGCCTTTTTACCAAGGCCCTGGGAATATGGAGGATCGGCAAATATCAAATTAAAGGGCCCGTATTTTAGAACACGATCAAGTGACTTCGGGCTGGTCCTGATATCAGCCCGGACCACTTTCGCGCGCTCACTAAAGCCACATAAACTGAGGTTTCGCCTGATGAGATCAAGGGACGATCTGTGATGATCTACAAAGACAACCTCCCTTACCGCCCTGGAAAGGGCTTCAATCCCTAGCGCCCCGGTACCGGCAAAGAGATCGAGAACATTGCACGATTCCCAGGGGAATTCCAAGCGGGCATGAAGGATCTGAAAAAGAGCCTCCCGCACAAGATCTGATGTGGGACGCAGACAGCGGCCTTTGGGCCCTATCAAACGCCGCCCCCGGGCCTGTCCTCCGGTGATTCGCATTAGACGTTAATCGTCGAAGCCGCCTATTTTCCATTATTGCTATTGATTGATTGTGCCAGCCCGTTCAATGATCTTGCTCTCAGTCCACTCTAAGGGATCCTCCTGCCGATCAGTCTTGGGACCGAGGTCATAGGACCCTGCAGTCAGTATGGCATCTATGGCCAGGGGTGCGGTATCCTGGGCATTAAAGACATTGACCAGCATGTTATAGACAAAATCTTCTACCCGTTTGGCCATTCTTTCCCTTATATCCCCGGATAGCCCAAGCAGCTTGTTCTCAAAAGGAAGGTTCAATTTTTTATAATTTCCTCCCTTCAGGCCCTTGGATTGGGCATCGGCTGTCATCTCCGCCCACAGTTCCTCTGTTACCCCTTCTCCTGTGACCTTGATGAAATTTCCGTCTTCGTCTGTTGCAGCATTGCCGTAATCGTTTACTTCAAGGCCCCAGGAGATCATCTGAAGGGCAGTGGCCACATTGGCCTTTGTAGTATTGGTCTTTGAGACGATCTCCCTCAACCTGTCCGAGTTATTACCGGACGTGCCGTGCTGGGCCCCTGAGACCTTGTATTTGGCCAAAACCTCGTGAATCTCTCCGGTCAATTTCACCTGTATCCCCAAGTCACTTGCCTCAATACCATGGGTGGAGCCATTATTAAGGGCTATCCAGTCCGGGAAGATATCATGGGCGTTAAGACCCTGTATCAGGAATAATGCCTCATCAACTGTTGAAAGCCCTTCTTTTCCTTTGATCTCTCCCACCTCTGTCTCCAGCCCGGCCCATTTGGGGACATAAGGGGCAAGTTGCAGATTTGCAAGGAGGTTCTTGTCGTCCGGGAGGTGTGATGCATCAATTGCTATGGAGGTCATGCCGGCTTCAAACAGGGTGGGGATCTCTACCTTTGCCGGTTCAACATCTTCTTCTTTCTTGATGCCATAGTGGTCAGCATGAATTGCTACCGGTATTGTGACTCCCAGCTCATTGCAGACCTGATCCACCTGCCTGGCCATGTTCCAGTAATTAATCGCACAATAGGCATTCGCACCGCCTTCCGACTTGGCTATCTCTATTAGTATAGCCGCGTTGGCCCTCTGCGCGGCAGCCAAAACGCCACGAATGACAAGATAATTTCTGCCATTAGCCGCAATGGTCATGGCCTTGCCTTTGGCCCGCATCGCCCTGTCAATGACCTTGCCGCTCACCAGCAGGGCCTTTGAGTTGGGGAAAAGCTTAACTACATTGGGCGGACGCCCTATTTTCAATGCCTTCTCAAAATCCGCGGAATAGTGACCTGCTTTCTCCGTCATGACATACCTCCTTTCAGTTTTACAGGTTCAATGGTTCCCGGTTCA
>JAIWFS010000252.1:0-2030 GCA_048631505.1 archaeon
TAAGAAAATCAGCAAAAAATTTAAGAAAGTGAACAGCCAAAAAGGTTTTACCCTGCTCGAAATCCTGGTGGTCCTCACCATCATGGGTTTTCTGATCGCAATGGTAGCGCCGAGACTTGCCGGTATCTCAGGAAGCGCGGTTGATACAGTGTGCGATTCAAACCAGAACCGCATGGTCACCTACATGTCCAGTTACTATGAGAAGATGAACCGTTTCCCGAGCAAGCTGACCAACCTGGTTATCACCGACCAAGCGGCGGGGCCGCTTGATCAGAATACCATCTATCAGATCCCGGCAGTCTCCAACCAGGATCCGGATGATGGAGCCGAAGTGCTGTCCAACGAGCTCTATTCGAGAAACCATTTCCATATTCACTATCTGGATGCTGATGAAGCGGATGAACTCAAGAATATGGGCATTGTCAAACTGTTTAATCTTAATGATTACAGTGGCATGTACTTGCCGGACGGTACTCCCAAAAACTTAGCAGAGTTGGCCCTCCTGGACAATGACGTTGATATGGTTCTTGTTGCAGCCGAAAGAGCGAGCATGGAGCCTGTAACACCAGAGTTGTCTGCTACTCTTCGCGTTGGTGTTGCTATGGTTGGGTGCGGCAAGACTGCTGCAGATGCCTGGGTTGCTACAAATAATACTGAAAGAGGCTGGGGCGAGCCTGCCAATTTTGGAAGAATCGTTCTTGGAATGGGTACTGAGTGCGGGCTGATCACCTCCGGTGTTATTTCAAATGCCGCGCATTGCCCGGGTGGTATCCAGAATGCCGACAACGTGACCTACAACGATTACATTCTCCTTCTCCCAAGGCTTGAGGCGACCAGTGCCAGGATGATAGATGCGCTTGATCCGATTACCGCTGCCGGTCTTATTCCAGGCGCAGAGAATCTTGGCTGCATAGCATACGATGACGAGCCTACTGCCCTTTATGATTATGTTGCCAACGCAGATAATTACAGGGCAAGAGGCTTTAACATCACCGAGGCCCAGGAAGGCTGGCAGTTCGCGACCATGTGCCCTGAAGGTCACATGTACCCTGCTGATGACGAGGAATTCTGGGGTGTCGACCTTGATGACATTAAGACCATTGACTAATCTCTGGTAATTTAACCTTAACCGGGCGGGGAGGCTTCCTCCCCGCCTTTTTTACGAGAGGCTGCTAAGTTAAAAAACGTGAAAAACACACCCTAAATCCCTTCTTATTAGCTGACTTTAGGACACACTTGGCACAGGGGGGAATAGTAACTATTGTTTTTATGAGTACTTTTTTCTGAACCGCAGAATGTCGAACAAGGAATATCGAATGTCGAAGTGACCCCCTTCGTAATTCCGCGGTTCCTTGTTCGATATTCGATATTCAAATTCTATTGAACTAGGCGGGTTGTTTAAGTTAGCGCTTATGGAGACATCCCCCTAAATCCCCCTTCAAAGGGGGACTTTAAAGGAACAGCAGTTAATGGCATTGACAAGCAACCAGCAACTATCAACCCGCAACCAGCACGGCTTCACCCTCCTCGAAGTCCTGATCGTTCTTTTTATCCTCGGCATGATCGCGTTCATGACATGGCCTGCCCTGGGTATCCTGGACGACAGGGCAAGGGAAGAGCTTACCCGTGAAAACATGGAGGTGATTCGCCGTGCCATTGTAGGCGACCCTGACAGGTTTGATGAAAACGGAAGAAGGATCATCGGCGGCTATGTGGGAGATATGGAGAAATGGCCTGATTTGTGGGAGGCAAAGGCTGAAGTTGTTCCGCCTGACTGCGATTCCGCCTGTAATGAGGACTGTCCTGACGGTGATCCGTTTTCCTTCGGCTTTCGCCCGGCAGGCAGATTTGTTGAAAAGAGATGGAAGTGGTGCAGACCTTTTCGCAAGGTTTTTGATGGCGTTGATGATCATATTGGCGGGCTTGAGACGGAAAACGAGGGACAGCCAAGAGGACTCTGGACTCAATATCTTGAGGAACATCCGACTTCATCGCCGGGGGAGATGGAAGACGCCAGGTGGAAAGGCCCC